>DATHWA010000124.1:0-14364 GCA_035461025.1 Gillisia sp.
CAATAAAACAGATCAGTATAACACCAGAAGATATTAAGAAAGAAATATTCTATTTATAAGGTGGGATGCCTTTAAGGCTTAGGGAATTCTAATTCAGGAAGTTCGTTTAACCAAGAAAAAAGATATGGGCAGAAGGAAACTGAATATGGATCAATAAATAAGGTGAATTTCCAACCAGTTATGGCTAGAGTATAATAAAAAACTCAATGCCATAGTTGGAATTTAGAATTAGGATAGGCCTTCCGAAAATTCCGAAACAAAGATCATTCAGCTACAAGGCCGGCTAACTTCTAAATTCATGAACTTTGCTTTTTCAAAAAATGGGTTACAACAGGAGTGCTCTGGAAGTTGGATCATTTAACGGCGGGGAAGCTCCAACTGGTCCAGTAAATCGTATTTGTTTACTGAACATAATTAAATCCACTTTTTACTTATGTATTTGAAAATAATCTTCAAACCGGATAAGGGTCAATTAAAAATATGATTAATATAATTTTTTTAATTCAACGCCTTCATTTTTACCTTTCCTTGTATAATTTCCGAAACAGGTTTATTTTCAATTTTGCTTTCCAACCAGGAAATAATATCTAAATATAAAAATGCCCTTCTTTCATAAGGATGATCTTCATATTGCTTGAGGGTAGTATGTAATTTCCTGAATTCTTCCTTAATTTCCAATGGTGAAATATTGGGCAGATTACGCAGGAACCTGATCATTTCCTTTTGTACCTCGTGCAGGTCATTCATTTTTATAAGGAATTTATAGGTAGATCTTATTAACCGTTCCAGGTGGTAATCCAGTCCTACTTCATAATGGGCCACAAGGTTAAGAATGCGCGAAAAACATAAAAGATCTTCTCTCATTTCAAGGGATTTATTATTGATGATCCTTTTAAGGAATTCAATTGACCTCTTGTATTCTCCATTACCAAAGTACAAACTAGCAATTTTGTAATAGAACACCATAATGTGGTGTTCATCTATTCGGCTATTAAATTTATTGATCTTTTTCATGATCTTTTCCACGAGGAGATCACCGTGAGCAAAATCTCCCTTCATAAATTTAAGGTTGAGCTTATTGGAATAGAGATATAAAAATGCCAGAGCAGCGGTATTATCATCATCCGGGATTTTGGGATCCTTTAAGGTAGATTCAAGATCATTCAGCACTTTTTCAAAAAGACTCACATGATTGAGATAGAAAAGCGATTCAAGTAGATAATGATTTCCTTTTAGATATAACACCGGGTGCACCGCTACCAGATGGGGATTTTCGTTGAACAGGCCTATCCACTTGGAGCTATACCTGTAACATGAGAGGAAATTCTGGCTAATAAAAGAATACCACAACCAGGCCCTGTATAGCCATAGTTTCTCCCTGAAACCTAAATCCTTTATTTCAAACTGCGGTAGCGATTCCTGGAAATAGGTCTTAATGGACTGGGCTTCCTCCTCTGTCTTGGCATATCCCATTTTTAGAAATATAGCATACAATTGCAGGGAAAGATTTGATAATTTATTGGTAATAAGGTTTAGTTTTCCCAAATTTTCGGACTGCTTAATGAGAATCTCGGCCCTATTACTTATGCTGCGGGTTATGTACTGGGATTCTATGATCTTCTCCCACTCCAGGATCTCATACGCCACGTTCTTTTCTTCATATAGAAGGGCGGTAGCCTTTACCTTGTCCAGTAATTTTAGACTTTGCTTATAAAGCCCTTTCCTGTAAAGTATGTAGGCAAAATCCATTTGCTCCCTTATTTGAACGGGAATGGATTGATGTGAAGGGTTTAGCCTTAAGCTTATAAGAATTTGTTTATATAAATGAGCTTTTACATTTGAAAGCTGCTGTTTGCTTATTTGGGTGCTCTTTAAAATAAGCGCCTCGTCATACTTTGCCTGCTTGGAGATGATCCTGAATAAATTGAGGAATTTGCTATCCTGGTTCACCCCAATCCTGCCCACATAAAGCGAGAACTGTCTCTTTTCTGAAGGGGAAAGGGACTTGATTAATGAAAACAGGTTATCTGTAGCTTCATTGGTCATTGTAGCAAATGTGTATTTAAGGGCTTGATTATCAATTTTTTGAAACTCAATTTAATCACTTAATTATCGTAAAGGTACAGGTTGCCGGTGTTTAGACTTTAAAATTAACCAATACTTTAGATAAAGGAAATAAAACAATTTTTATATGACTGTTGAAAAGGTTGAAATTTTTGATACCACATTACGGGATGGAGAACAGGTCCCGGGATGCAAATTAAATACCCGGCAGAAATTAAAGATCGCTGCCCGTCTTGACGAGATGGGAGTGGATGTTATAGAAGCAGGGTTTCCCGTTTCCAGCCCGGGGGATTTTCAAAGTGTTACAGAGATCTCAAAATTAATAAAAAATGCAACTGTATGCGGCCTTACCAGAGCGGTGAAAGAAGATATTGATATAGCCGCGGAAGCATTAAAATATGCAAGACACCCAAGAATACATACCGGGATAGGTACTTCCCCCACCCATATCAAATTCAAATTCAATACTACTGAAGATAAGATCATAGCACGGGCAATAGAAGCTGTCTCTTACTCAAAATCATTTGTGGAAGATGTTGAGTTTTATGCGGAAGATGCCGGAAGAACAAATAATGAATTCCTTGCCAGGGTATGCGAGGCTGCTATAAAAGCCGGGGCAACCGTGCTCAATATTCCCGATACCACCGGCTATTGCCTTCCAGAAGAATACGGGGCCAAGATCAAATATTTAAAAGAAAATGTAAAAGGTATTCATAAAGTGCGGCTTTCCTGCCATTGCCATAACGATTTGGGCCTTGCAACAGCCAATGCCATTGCGGGAGTCATGAACGGAGCCCGCCAAATTGAATGTACAATAAATGGGATTGGCGAACGTGCGGGTAATACTGCCCTGGAAGAAGTAGTGATGATCCTTAGGCAGCATCCCACTCTTAACCTTACAACCAATATCAACCCAAAATTCCTTTTTAATACCAGCGAACTTGTATCCCGGGAAATGGGAATATTCGTCCAGCCAAACAAATCTATTGTAGGAGCAAATGCTTTTGCCCACAGCTCGGGGATCCATCAGGATGGGGTGATCAAGAACAGGGAGACCTATGAAATAATCAATCCCGAAGATGTTGGTGTAACCGAATCGGCAATCGTGTTAACTGCAAGAAGCGGCAGGGCCGCACTCGCCTACAGGGCCAAAAAGATGGGTTATGAATTGACAAAACTTCAGCTGGATACTGTATATATCGAGTTCCTGAATTTCGCCGATGCCAAAAAAGAGGTGGTGGACAATGACATACACCAGATCATGGAACTTTCAAAAAAGAACAACGTAGCATTTGCTTAAGAATATATGAAGAGAACCTTATTTGATAAGATATGGGATTCACATGTGGTGGAATCGATACCTCAGGGACCGGATATTTTGTATATTGATAAACACCTTATACACGAAGTTACCAGCCCTCAAGCCTTCAATGAGTTGAAAGATCGGAATATTAAAGTGCTCAGGCCTGAAAAGACCCTGGCCACGGCAGATCATAATACGCCCACAATAGATCAACACCTGCCGGTCAAAGATCTCTTGTCGCGTAAACAACTTGAAGAACTAACCCGCAATTGTGAGGAGAATGATATCACCTTGTATGGTCTTGGACATCCCAACAACGGCATCGTGCATGTAATAGCTCCTGAACTGGGTATCACACAACCTGGGATGACCATTGTTTGTGGCGATAGCCACACTTCAACACATGGAGCTTTTGGAACCATCGCTTTCGGTATTGGTACCAGCCAGGTCGCCCAGGTATTTGCAAGCCAGTGCCTGCTGGTAGAGAAACCTGGAAAAATGCGCGTTACAGTAAACGGTTTCCTTAAAAGCGGAGTGCTGCCTAAGGATGTGATCCTGTACATTATAAGTAAACTTGGCACCAACTCCGGTACAGGATATTTCTGTGAATATGCGGGTAGTGTTTTTGAGGAAATGTCTATGGAAGGGCGTATGACAGTTTGTAATATGAGCATAGAAATGGGAGCCCGGGGTGGCTTGATAGCACCAGATGAAACCACCTATGAATATCTAAAAGACCTGGAATTCGCTCCAAAAGGCGAAGAATTTGAAAACTCGAGGTCCTATTGGGAAACCCTAAAAACAGATCCAGGAGCCACCTTTGACGTAGAATATTTCTTTGATGCTGAAGATATTGAACCCATGATAACTTATGGTACCAACCCGGGAATGGGGATTCCTATCTCAGGAACTATTCCACTCAACAGCAGCAGTAGTGCGGTAAAATCTCTCGAATATATGGGCTTTACCGCCGGAGAATCACTTTTGGATAAAAAGGTGAACTATATTTTCATAGGAAGTTGTACCAATTCCCGTATTGAGGATTTCAGAGTTGCGGCCGCTTATATAAGAGGCAGGAAAAAGGCAACTAATGTCAATGCTTTTATTGTTCCGGGTTCCCAACAGGTGGCCAGGCAGTTACGTACCGAAGGTCTTCACCTCATCTTCGAGGAAGCCGGGTTCACCATCAGGCAACCAGGGTGTTCTGCCTGTCTTGCAATGAATGATGATAAGATCCCCGCTGGAGAATACTGTATCTCAACCAGCAACCGGAATTTCGAAGGCCGGCAGGGACAGGGAGCAAGAACGATTTTGGCAAGTCCGCTCACCGCTGCCACCACGGCTATTGCAGGAAAAATTATTGATTACACCAAAACTATTTAAAGAATGGAAAAATTTATTACTCATATAGATACTGCGGTTCCTCTTGAAATAGATAATATAGATACAGATCAAATTATCCCTGCCCGCTTTCTAAAGGCCACAGATAAAAAAGGTTTTGGAGATAATTTATTTCGGGACTGGAGGTATAATGCAGCGGGTGATCCGGATATTGGTTTTGTTTTAAATGATCCGGCCTACAAAGGATCAATATTGGTTGCCGGAGATAATTTTGGCTGTGGGTCCAGCAGGGAACATGCCGCCTGGGCACTAAAAGCTTACGGATTTAAAGTAGTGGTATCCAGTTATTTTGCAGATATATTCAAAGGAAATGCTCTTAATAACGGGCTGCTTCCTGTATTGGTAAGTCCAGCCTTTCTGGATAAAATATTTAAAGCATTATCCAATGACCCTTTGCAAAGACTAAAGGTAGATCTTGGGCAGCAGAAAATTGAAATTGAAGGAAGCGGAAATTTTGAAAAATTTGAAATTGATGCTTACAAGAAAACCTGTATGATAAAGGGATATGACGATATAGACTTCCTGTTAAGCAGAAAAGAATCAATAGAGAAATTTGAAAAAGAACAATTGCAGGTTGCCTGCATTTAAAATTGAAGATGATGAAATTAAAAATTGCGGTATTGCCCGGGGATGGAATAGGTCCGGAAATCACCAAACAAAGTGTAAAAGTTTTAAAAGCAGTGGCTGAAAAATTTAACCATAAATTTTATTTTGAAGAGGCGCCTGTTGGTGCTTTGGCAATAGATAGGGTAGGAGATCCACTGCCGGAAGCCACCCTGGACCTTTGTAAAAATGCAGATGCTGTGCTTTTTGGGGCCATAGGTCATCCAAAATATGATAATGATCCCGATGCTAAAGTAAGGCCTGAGCAGGGCTTATTACGGCTCCGCAAGGAACTGGGTCTTTTTGCCAATATTAGACCGGTGAAAGCGTATGAAAAACTGAAGAATCTATCTCCACTTCGCCCCGAAATAATATGCGGAGCAGATATGGTAATCTACAGAGAACTCACCGGAGGAATTTACTTTGGAGAAAAAAGCCTTAGCGAAGATGGAACTACTGCAACAGATACCAGCAGCTATAATGTGGAGGAAATAGAAAGAATTGCCCATTTGGCTTTTAAAGCAGCCCAAAAACGGAATAAAAAACTAACACTGGTAGATAAGGCCAACGTACTGGAAACTTCCCGACTTTGGCGAAAAACTGTGAGATCTCTTTCTGTTAATTATCCCGATGTGGAACTGGATTTTCTCTTTGTTGACAATGCCGCCATGCAAATGATACAGGACCCCAGGCAGTTCGATGTGATCCTTACTGAAAACATGTTTGGCGACATACTTTCAGATGAGGCAAGTGTAATTGGTGGTAGTATTGGTTTGCTCGCTTCGGCATCTATTGGAGAATCTTATGCGCTGTTTGAACCTATTCACGGTTCTTATCCCCAGGCTACAGATAAGGGAATTGCCAATCCTGTGGCGTCTGTACTTTCTGCAGCTATGCTTCTAGACCATTTTGGATTGACTGAAGAGGCCGAAGCGGTGAGAAAAGCAGTAGAAATTAGCTTACAATTGGAGGTTTGTACCCAGGACATCAATCAGGATCATAATTATACCACCGAAAAGGTGGGAGATTTTCTTGAAGAACTGATCTACGAAGCAGGAACTATAAATTTGAACAATGAGAATCTCAGTTTTGGACAAATGACGATTATTTGATCACTCCTATATAAAGATAAACCTGAATATCATCGTGGTTTTCCCCGTTTTTAATTATATCAAAAATTGAAACAGGTCCGGATTGGTATTCAGGTATAGTCCAAAAAATTTCTTTTCTTTCATCCTTTCTACCAGGGGTTCAAAATCTTCAGGGTCTTTTAGTTCTATTCCTACCACTGCGGGACCATTTTCCCTATGATGCCTTTTGGAATATTCAAAATGGGTTATATCATCCTGCGGACCAAGGATTTGATCTGCAAATTCCTTAAGAGCTCCGGCCCTTTGAGGGAATCGCACTATGAAATAATGCTTAAGACCTGCATACAGGAGGGCCCGCTCTTTAATTTCGGCAGTACGGGTGATATCGTTGTTACTTCCGCTCAGGATACAAACCACATTCTTACCTTTTATTTCTTCAGCAAAAAAATCAAGAACTGCAATTGACATAGCTCCGGCAGGTTCTATCACTATGGCATCCTTATTATACAGGTCGAGAATGGTCTGGCAAATCTTTCCTTCTGGAACTGTTACCATTTCATCAAGATATTCTTTACATATCTCAAAATTCCTGCTACCCACTTTTTGAACTGCGGCACCATCTACAAACCTGTCAATTTCACTGAGTTCTATAACTTTTCCAGCTTCCAGGGACCTGCTCATAGAGGGAGCTCCTTCAGGTTCGACCCCTATGATCCTGGTGTGGGGGGAAAGCTGTTTTAAAATAACAGATATCCCGGCAAGGAGTCCCCCGCCACCCAGTGGGGCAAAAATATAATCTATAGGTTTTTCTGACTGTTCCAGGATCTCCAGAGCAATAGTTGCCTGGCCTTCAATCACTTTTTCATCATCAAATGGGTGTATAAATACCAGTTCATTTTTAGTTCCATGTATCATAGCGCTTTTATAGGCATCATCAAAAGTATCGCCCTTTAGAATAACCTCTGCCCACTCACCTCCAAACATTTGGGTTTGTTCCACCTTTTGTTTGGGTGTAGTAACAGGCATATAGATAATACCTTTTGTTTGAAGTTTATTACATGCAAAAGCTACACCCTGAGCGTGATTCCCCGCACTGGCACAGATAACTCCTTTAGCAAGTTGTTCCTTTGAAAGGCTGGATAACTTATTATAGGCTCCTCTTATTTTATAGGAACGCACCTGCTGCAGGTCCTCCCTTTTAAAAAGAATGTTGGCTGAATATTTTTTACTGTAGGTAAAAGATTCGGTTAAGGGAGTTTTTACCACCACTTTTGAGATGCGTTCCGCAGCTCTTTTGATCTCCTCCAATTTCGGTTTGTAAGTATGGGTATCTACCTGCAGTGTGTTCATTATTAATTTAGGTTTTTCATTGCCGTCATTGCCGCCCTAAGCTCTTTACCCACTTTTTCTACCGGGTGATTTCTTATTGCATCATTAACCGCGATAAGCTTTTTATTATCTACACCGGTACCTTCACCATTTACAAACGGCCTTCCTATTAAGTTTGATTCAAGATCATTTACGTAATCTTCAATAAGAGGTTTGCAGGAATGATCAAATAAGTAGCAGCCATATTCTGCAGTATCAGAAATGATCCTGTTCATTTCATAAAGTTTCTTCCTTGCAATGGTATTCGCGATAAGCGGAGCCTCGTGAAGTGATTCGTAATAAGCAGATTCTTCCACGATCCCGGCTTCGGTCATGGTTTCAAAAGCCAATTCTACTCCGGCTTTGACAAATGCTACGAGTAGCACCCCATTGTCAAAATATTCCTGCTCCTGTATTTTCTTAGAGGTGATCTCTGTTTTCTCAAAAGCCGTTTCAGCAGTAGCCGCCCGCCATTCGAGAAGTTCTTTGTCATCATTTTTCCAGTCCTTCATCATTCTTGAACTGAATGCCCCGGAAAGGATATCGTCCATATGCTTCTGAAACAAGGGACGCAGTTTTACCTTCAGCTCTTCTGAAATTTCATTTGCCCGGAGTTTTGCAGGATTTGATAGCCGGTCCATCATATTGGTGATCCCGCCATGCTTCAAAGCTTCAGTTATTGTTTCCCATCCAAACTGGATAAGTTTCGCTGCATAATTGGGTTCTACCCCTTCAGCGAGCATTTTGTCAAAACTCAGGATCGAACCGGTTTGCAGTACTCCGCACAGGATAGTTTGTTCCCCCATAAGATCAGATTTTACTTCGGCTACAAATGAAGATTCCAGTACCCCGGCTTTATGACCTCCTGTAGCAACAGCATACGCCTTAGCCCATTCCAGGCCTATTCCCTGTGGGTCATTTTCAGGGTGTACCGCGATCAAGGTGGGAACTCCAAAACCTCTTTTGTACTCCTCGCGAACTTCAGTTCCCGGGCATTTTGGCGCCACCATGATAACTGTTATATCTTCCCTTATCTTCATCCCCTCTTCAACAATATTAAACCCGTGTGAATAAGAAAGTACAGCATTCTTTTTAATATGGGGAAGGATCCTCTGGATCACCGAAGTATGTTGTTTATCGGGAGTAAGATTTATCACCAGGTCAGCATCGGGAATAAGTTCCTCATAAATACCAACAGGAAAATTGTTTTCTGAAGCATTCTTGTAGGACTGGCGTTGTTGGTCAATAGCTTCTTTCCGCAGGGCATAGGAAATATTAAGGCCACTGTCTCTCATATTCAATCCCTGGTTTAAGCCCTGAGCGCCGCAACCTACAATAACTATATTTTTACCTTCCAGGGCAGTCACCCCCTCACTAAACTCTTCAGATTTCATAAATCTGCAGGTTCCTAATTGTGCGAGTTGTTCACGTAAAGAAAGTCTGTTAAAATAATTTGTCATGATATTGCTGTGGTATTAAATTTTTCAAGGATCTCTGATATCTGCATTTCGTTCTTTGACACCGCGATAGTGCCTGAACGTACAAATTGCATCAATCCGTATGGTTTTAGTTGTTCGTATAAATGTTCTGTTTCGTGACGTTTTCCTGTCTTTTCGATAACAAAGAATTTGGGGGTCACGGTTACAATACGGGCATTGGTTTCTTTAATAAAATCCTGCATATTGAGATCTTCCACAAAATCTGCCGAGCGTATCTTATAAAGAGCAGTTTCCTGGTAGATCAACTCCTCATCTGTATGATAATAAGCCTTGATCACCTCAATTTGCTTTTCAATCTGGCCTGCGATCTTAGTAATACTTTGTTCAGTAACCTTTACAACAATAATAAACCGCATAATATCCGGTACTTCACTTTTTGAAGCAGTTATGCTTTCAATATTGATATGTCTTTTAAGAAAGATCGCAGCTATCCTGCTCAATAAACCTATGTTATTCTCAGTATACACCGAAACTGTATAATTCTTCTTTTCCATTACTCAAGTCTTATTTCTGAAACTGCGGCTCCGGTAGGGATCATAGGAAAAACATTTTCTTCCTTCTCCACCTTCACTTCAAGGAAATATGGTTCCTGGGCATCATACATTTCCCTTATAGCATCTTTAAGCTGCGAGCGGTCTGTTACCTTATTCGTTTTTATATGGTATCCTTTTGCAATTGTTACGAAATCTGGATTTACCAGCTCTGTGGAGGCATATCGCTTTTCAAAGAACATTTGCTGCCATTGCCGAACCATCCCCAGAAATCCGTTGTTTAGAACCACTATTTTCACTGCTGCTCTGGTTTGGAAAATGGTTCCAAGTTCCTGGATGGTCATTTGATACCCGCCATCTCCAATGATTGCCACAACTTCCCTTTCCGGACTTCCCATTTTGGCTCCCAGGGCAGCAGGAAGTGCAAATCCCATAGTCCCGAGACCACCGGAGGTCACATTGCTTCGGGAAGAGTTAAATTTTGCGTAACGGCAGGCGATCATCTGGTGCTGGCCCACATCTGAAACTATAATTGCGTCACCTTTAAAGCAGGTATTGATCTCATCAATAACTTCAGCCATCTTAAGTTCTCCTGTAGTAGCATGAAGGTCATGTTTTATTACCTTCTCAAATTCCTCAACATACATGTCTTTAAACTTCTGATGCCAGGCATGATGTTCATTGGAGTGTAACAGGTCAAGCAGCAACTCAAGAGTTTGATTTACATTTCCCAGAACAGGAATATCTGCTTTTACGTTTTTATTGATCTCGGCCGGGTCTATCTCAAAATGGATAACCGTCGCCTGCTTTGCATATTTTTCCAGATTTCCGGTTACCCGGTCATCAAAGCGCATCCCTATGGCGATGAGTACATCACATTCATTGGTGAGCATATTTGGACCATAATTTCCGTGCATTCCCACCATTCCAACATTGAGTTCATGATCTGTTGGCAGAGCAGATAATCCTAATATGGTCCAAGCCGCAGGAATTCCGCTTTTTTCCACCACTTTTTTCAGAAGATCTTCGGCTTTGCCAAGGATAATTCCCTGCCCGAAGACGATGAGGGGCTTTTTAGCATTGTTAATAGCTTCCGCAGCACGTTCCACCTCCAACAAATTTATTTCGGGAACCGGGGTATAACTCCGTATCCCAGTACACTTCTTATATGTGAAATCCATGGAGGCGAATTGGGCATCCTTAGTTATATCAATAAGCACCGGACCGGGCCTACCAGAGCGGGCAATGTAAAACGCCTTGGCGATTATCTCCGGAATTTCAGATGCTTTGGTGATCTGGTAGTTCCATTTAGTAACAGGGGTTGAAATTCCCACAATATCTATCTCCTGAAAGGCATCGCTTCCCAAAAGATGAGAACCTACCTGCCCGGTGATGCAGATAAGCGGGGTGGAATCGATGTGCGCATCGGCGATACCGGTGATCAAATTTGTGGCTCCGGGGCCTGATGTGGCAATTGCTACCCCCACCTTTCCGGTCACACGTGCATATCCCTGGGCTGCATGGGTTGCCCCCTGCTCGTGCCTTGTGAGCACATGATGCAGTTGCTCCTGGTATTTATATAATTCATCATAAACCGGCATTATCGCCCCGCCCGGATACCCATATATGGTATCAATTCCTTCTTCAAGCAAACATTTTATAACGGCCTCTGCCCCCGAGACTGTTACCGGCGTTTGCGTGAGAACTGTTTTTAATTCAGCTGTTTTAACCTCCATAATTCAACATATTAAAATTCATCTGTAACGCAGCCCCTGGAAGCTGAAGAAACAGATCTTGCATATTTATAAAGCACCCCATTGGTATATTTTAATGCCGGAGCTTTCCAGTTTTTCCTGCGCTCATTAATTTCCTCTGAGGTAAGTTCTACTTCTATTCTGTTCGTTTCTGCATTTATTATGATGGTATCACCATTCATAACTAACCCAATGAGGCCACCCTCCTGGGCTTCTGGGGTGATATGACCAACAACAAAACCGTGGGTACCTCCTGAAAATCTTCCATCTGTGATAAGAGCTACCTCCTTTCCAAGTCCGGCGCCCATAATGGCCGAGGTGGGCTTCAGCATTTCCGGCATTCCGGGGCCGCCTTTAGGCCCTTCATATCGTATTACCACCACATCTCCCTTTTGTACCATTCCTTTTGAAATACCTTCGTTGGCTTCATATTCACTATTGAAAACATTGGCCTTTCCGGAAAAGACAAGACCTTCTTTTCCAGTAATCTTGGCCACAGATCCTTCTTCGGCTAAATTGCCGTAGAGGATCCTGATATGACCTGTTTTTTTAATCGGCTGCTCAACAGGTTTTATAATTTCCTGGCCTTCCGCGAGGGAAGGAACATCTTTAAGATTTTCAGCCAAAGTTTTTCCGGTGACTGTAAGGCAGTCTCCATGAAGCATGCCCTGTTCAAGCATATATTTCAGGACCGCGGGAATTCCACCTATTTTATGAACATCTTCCATCGCATACTTACCGCTGGGCTTCAGGTCTGCAAGAAAAGGGGTGGTGTCACATATCTTTCTGAAATCTTCCAGGCTAAAGTCCACTTCTGCAGCTCTGGCAATTGCAAGAAAGTGCAGCACAGCATTAGTGGAACCCCCAAGCACAGTTAATAATCTTATCGCGTTTTCTATGGATCTTTTATCAACTATATCCCGCGGTTTTATATCCCGTTCTATCAATAATCCTATTGCGTTCCCTGCAGTTTCACTTTCTGTCTGCTTTGCTTCTCCAATCGCCGGATTGGATGAATTGTAAGGCAGCGCCATTCCCAATGCCTCTATAGCTGAAGCCATAGTGTTGGCAGTGTACATTCCACCACAGGCGCCGGCGCCGGGACAGGCTTTTTCAATAATATTATCGTATTCTTCCTGCTCCATGTTCCCACCTACTTTAGCACCCCAGGCTTCAAAAGCTGAAACTACATCGAGTTTTTGCCCCTTATGGCAGCCGGAAGCTATGGTTCCGCCATATACCAAAATAGCGGGGCGGTTTATACGCAACATGGCCATTAACGCCCCGGGCATATTCTTATCGCAGCCTACCACCGTGATCACGGCATCATAGGCCATCGCCTGGACCACAGTTTCAATAGAATCGGCTATGATATCGCGGGAAGGCAGTGAAAACCGCATTCCTGGTGTTCCCATGGAAATCCCGTCACTTACACCAATGGTATTGAATATGAGTCCTACAAGTCCATTCTCAACACTTCCTTTCTTTACCAGTTTTGCCAGATCGTTAAGGTGCATGTTACAGGGATTCCCCTCGTACCCCGTACTGGCTATCCCTACAAATGGCTTTTTAAAATCATCTTTAGTTAAACCTATAGCGTGAAGCATGGCCTGGGCACCGGGCTGGGAATCACTTTGAGTTAGGATCCGGCTATATTTATTATTCATATTTTTCTCATAGAAATAAGGTCAAAACTAAATTCTATGAGAATAAAATATCAGTAATTATGAATCAGTTAATTATTTCCGAATAAACATCCTTCGGTATAACTCTTTGATAAACAAGTTTATACATGATAAAAGTTTACGATAGCTGAAGGCTTAAATAATTAATAAAACCAGTTATAATTAACCAATGTTAGAATGTTGATTATTAATTTTTAAATGAAAAAACTATGAATACACACATGCACAGTTTTCTCAAAATTTGATAAAGGGTCGTTAGGAGAGGTTAGATTGGAATCATTACGGCTAATCAAATCACCTAGATTAATTGGTTTACCAATTTTTTGTACTTTGCTCCAAATAATTGCGATGAAATTTTACTTACTCATTTTTATCATATTTTTTACTTGGATTTCTAAGGGCCAGGAATTACCTAATTTTTTTAGCGACAACATGATCCTTCAACGGAATGATACGGTTCCTATTTGGGGTACAGATCTTCCATTTCAAAAAATTTTAATAAGATCTAGTTGGGGAAACTACGTGGAAACCATTAGTGATGAAAATGGGGATTGGTGGGAAGAACTTATTACCGGTTCAGAAGGAGGGCCTCATAAAATTCATATATCTGGCAGTAATTCTGTTGAAATCAAAAATGTATTATTAGGTGAGGTCTGGTTTGCTTCAGGTCAATCAAATATGGATATGCCATTACGAGGTTTTACCAATAATCCGGTTTTTAATAGTAATGAGGCTATTTTGGAATCAGAAACCAATAACATTAGGATTTTTAAAGCTGAAAGAGCAGCCTCCCTTGAACCACTTTCTAATGTGAATGGTAAATGGGTTATTTCCGAACCCTCCGAATCTCCGTATTTTAGTGCTATTGCATATTTCTATGCTAAAAAAATTGAAGAAAATATTAATGTTCCTATAGGTATCATAACTTCCACCTGGGGAGGTTCCAAAGTGCAATCATGGATAGAACAAAATAGTATTAATAAGTTCAGAGAAATAAAAATACCTCAAACTCTTAGTGAAGAAATTTCAAAAAAACGTCAAACCCCAACAGCCTTATTCAATGCAATGGTTCACCCATTTCGGGACTTTAAAATAAAAGGGATAC
>DATHWA010000125.1:0-4296 GCA_035461025.1 Gillisia sp.
AGGAGTTGCAGGAAATAAACTTGCCCTGGAAAAAGATCAGCGGTTTATTGAAGAAGACCTTAACCGCACCTGGAAGGAAGAAAGTATTTCGAGTAATAAAAAAGATACACACGAACAACGCGAAATGCACGAGATCATAGAAGTGCTGGAATCATTTCCCGAAAGCGATTTCACAAAGAGGTATTTCCTGGATTGTCATACTACATCATCGTCCAGTTTGCCATATGTATCTGTACAGGTGGTAAATGACAATGATGAATGGGCGCATAGATTCCCCACTTATATTGTAAGGGGTTTCAGTGATATCGTTTATGGGGCAATAGACCATTATTTAAGCCGCACAGGCTTAACGGGCTTTACATTTGAGGCCGGACAGCATACAGATAAAACATCTGTTGAGAACCAGGAGGGAATGATCTGGCTGGCGTTAAAAGAAGCCTGTGACCTGGAACTGGAGAAAATTTCCTGTTATCCGGATTGTGTGGACAATTTTGCCAAAAAGAACGCTCCAGACCAAAAAACATTTGAGATCATCCACAGGTACGGGCTGGAAGATAACGATGAGTTTAAAATGGAACAGGGATATAAGAATTTTCAGAAAATTGAAAAGGGAGAATTGCTGGCTGTGAAAAATGGAGAGGAAGTCAAGAGTGAATGGGATGCATATATCTTCATGCCTCTCTACCAGTCACAGGGAAATGACGGATTTTTTGTTATTCAGGAAGTATAACTTTTAGATTAAACTGAATATAGAGGTATTGCCCAGCGGTAATGCCTCTTTTTTTATGCTCTTTAAAAACCAATATCCCCAACTATTTTGGGTACAGTTCTTCTCACGTGAAAAACGCAAGCTACCGCACATATTCAATCCAATTCTATTCAGAATAGGCTATAGTGGTTAACAGGGCATTTTCTGCCTGTCTGGAATCCAGCCTTGTGTGTTGAACTACAATAGGCACATTGGATTCAATTACACATGCGTAATCTGTATCCAAAGGCACAGGCTCAGGGTCTTCCAGATCATTAAACCTTAAATGTATTGTTCGTTGAGCATCAACTGTCACTTTATATGGGCCAACAGGATCTTTATCTGTAAAAAACAGGGTGATCTCCACCTTTGCATTCTCCTTTGAGGTATTAAGAATGCAGGCTGTTTCATGACTTGTAAATTCCGGTTCAGGGCCTGTGCCGTAAGAAGGGATATAACCTTCAGCAATTACCCAGGTCTTCTTTCCAAATGCTTTCATAGTTTTAAATTTTAGATGGTAAACCTTCTTGTTATTTATTATTTTTCAGCAAGATCACTAAGCCTTCATTCGGCTTCAGCAAGATCTTTTCATTAAATCTTCTATTCTTTTCTTTTCCGGAAGTATCCATAAGTATTTCTCCCTGCAGCGAAATTCCTTCCATAGCCGGCTCAAAATTTTCTTCTTCACCTCCAAGGTTAAGAACAATTAAAATTTTTCTGTCCTCCAATACCCGTATGTAGGCCAGTATATTCTCTTTAGCAGAAACAGGTAGGTAGTCCCCAACCTGAAGCACATCTTCACTCTGCCGAAGTTTTATCAATTGCCGGTAATAATTGAGCATACTATCCTCCCTTTCCAGTTGATTTTGAACATTCAACTCCTTGTAATTTTCCATAAGGGGAAGCCAGGGCTGTTCTGTGCTAAAACCTGCATTAGTAGTTCCATCCCATTGCATTGGCGTTCTTTCCGGATCTCTCCCTTTTCCAGGTATAGTCCGTTCCTGCGGATCCTGTATTTGATCTTTTGGAATCTCAACATCCTCCATTCCTATTTCGTCGCCATAATACATTGTGGGAGTTCCACGCAGCGTAAGTAACAGCATAGCTGCAACCCGTGCCTGGTCCTTTCCAACCCGTGTAGCAACACGTGATTTATCATGATTTCCCAGCACCCAGTTTGGCCAGCCACCCGGCGGCAAGGCACCTTCATATTTATTTATAGCTGCCCCAATGTTCTCTGCGTCCCAGGGAAGTGTCACCAGCTGAAAATTAAAAGGTAAATGTGCTTCTTCGTTATCCGGGCCATAATAAGTGACCAGCTTTTCAATAGGCAAATAGATCTCTCCAATTAATAGCCTCTCATCGTATTCATCGATAACCCTGCGCATCATTTTTACAATTTCATGTACTTCCGGCCGGTCTGTAGTGTATACTTGTAGCAGCCTATCATAAGGGGAGTTGTCTTCTGTATAATCTGGATTTAGCGGATTGTCTCTGAATTTCTCATCCTTGATCATATGCCACATTACATCTACTCTAAAGCCATCCACCCCTTTATCAAGCCAAAACCTTAGGACATCCATCATCGCCTTTTGAACCTCTGTATTTCTCCAGTTTAGGTCCGGTTGTTCTTTCAAAAACGCGTGATAGTAATACTGGCCGGTGATCTCATCATATTCCCAGGCATCTCCTCCAAAAACGCTAAGCCAGTTTGTGGGAGGGCCTCCATCCGGCGCTGGATCTTTCCAGATATACCAGTCTCGCTTAGGATTATCCCGGGATTTTCTGGATTCCACGAACCACTCGTGTAGGTGGGAACTGTGATTAGGAACAAAATCCAACAGGAGTTTCATTCCGCGTTTATGCACTTCTTTTAGCAGACTATCAAAGTCCTCCATATTTCCGAATAACTGATGGATCCCGGTGTAATCACTAACATCGTACCCAAAATCGGCCATAGGAGACGGGAATATTGGCGATAACCAAATCACCTTTATTCCCAGACTTTCAAAATAATCAAGTTTTTCTAAAATTCCGGCCAGGTCCCCTATTCCATCCCCATTGTTGTCTTTAAAAGATCTGGGATAGATTTGATACACAATTTCTTTTTGCCACCACAGGTAGTCCTTAGCCCTCATAATATTTCCCTTCTATTTATTCTGTTTTGAGTTTCCTCCTGTTGAGTTTAAACAAACAATTTTCGCTTATGAAGCCACCTGTATCCGTAAGGATTTAATTTTACCTTTTGGTCTTTGGGATTAAAGCTCTTATAACTATCATCTCCAAAAATATCTTCTATATCACCCGGATCTTCCAGGTCAATTTTCACAGTGATCTCCTCATTGGAAAAATTATGAAAAGCCAGCGCCATTCCTTTATCCGATCTTCGACAATGTGCCAGTACCCTTTTATCACCGGAATCCAGCACCTCATATTCCCCCCATCCAAACTCCGGAAACTCTTTTCTGAATCTAATCGCACTGGACATCCAATTTAAAAGGGAATCTCTTTCCCTATGTTGATCACTAACATTGACATTTTTGTAACTATAATCTCCTTTGGAAACAACATTCCTGATAAGATCTTTTTTGGCCGCTCCTGAAAAACCTGCATTCTTAGCGGAAGACCACTGCATAACAGTTCTCACACTATCCCTCCCATCCATACTAAGGTCCTCCCCCATTCCTATTTCCTGTCCATATCTCAGGACCGGTGTGCCCGGAAGGGTAAAGAGTAAGCTATATGTAAGTTCAATTCTCCTCCTGTCATTATTTAGCATAGATGCTACACGTCGTCTTATCCCACGACCGAAAATCTTCATATTTTCATCTGGTGCAAAAGCTTCAAACACCTCTTCTTTTTCTTTATCGGTAAGTTTACCCAGATTAAGCTCATCGTGGTTCCTAATAAAAATGGCCATTTGCTCCTTTTCCTGAGTTTGGGACATTTCTTTAAGTGCCTTGGCAACCGGGGTTGCTTCTTCCCTTGCAAGGGAAAGGAAGAGGTAATTATTTACATAGAAATTAAAAAGCATATGCATTTGGTCCTCATCGCCAAAGAAATCCTGATATCTTTCCGGTTCCAGATCAACTTCAGCAAGTAAAATAGCATCCCTCTTTTGAGTTTCTACAAATTCGCGGAAATTCCGGAAGATCTCGTGAGGATCTTCTCCAAATTCTACCTTTCCTTTTTCAGTAAACATATGAGGGGCAGCATCCATCCTGAAGCCGGACACGCCCAGTTTTAACCAGAAGTGCATAATCCTGAAGATCTCTTTTTGAACAGCAGGGTTTGAAATATTCAGGTCCGGTTGGTGGGGAAAAAACGTATGATAATACCAGGCTTTTGCTTTCCTGTCATACTTCCAGTTGGAACCACTCTCTCCATCCTTAGACATTATATTTTCACCATCATCTTCCGGTTTTTCATCCTGCCAGATATAGAAATCACGGTACTTGTTCTTTTTACCTTTTCGGGATTCCTGAAACCAAAAATGTTGTTCACTGGTATGATTCACCGCCAGATCAAGAAGGATCCTGATCCCTACC
>DATHWA010000126.1:0-1893 GCA_035461025.1 Gillisia sp.
TTTAGCCTCAAAGGAGGCACTTTTAAGATCTGTGGTTATGTTGGTTTTCATAGGATTTGATTCAAATTGTTCCTGCCTTTGGGGGATATAGAACCCCTTTCCCTTCATAACTCCATTTAGTAGATTCTGAAAGAGAAAATACTTTCAAGTGATTATGAATTTCATACTCCCTCTAATTTAAGAAATTATATATCCAGGTAAAAGCTTCAGGGATTCTTTTTCCCTGGCTTTTTGGATTTTAGGAAACTTCCACCTTTAATTGGTGGGCAATTAATTTTTCGCTCAGATGATTTCTCTTTAAACAACCTCCCTGGGCAAATCCTTAAAAGTTTAAGTTCTCAGGGTAGATTAGGAAATTAATTCTTCAGTAATTACTGCCCTTTGCACCGGCTTAGGTTTGAATCCGCTTCTTTTCATTTCCCCCCAGCCATTTTTACCTCTTAGCTTTTCCCAATTGCCTAGAAGTGCTGCATAAACTGTCACGGGGTGAAAATAGAAAGGCTCTACAAAAGCAGCGACAAGAAGTCTCTTGAAATCCTTTACCCTGGAATATTGGCTATATGTATATTCCTCTGTCAATAGTGCGAGACAGGAGATCATTACCGCAAATACATACACCATAACAGTTATCAATAAAAAGAGTTTCCAGCCTATTAACCCATTTACTATAAGGTAGGTAGTAACTAAAATTCCTGCAACTTCCAACAGGGGCGCAAGGTATTCAAAGAATGTCCAGTAAGGGATACTTAACATTCCCAGGATCTTGTATTTAGGATTAAAGAACATCTTTTTATGTGCCCAAAGGGTTTCCATTGTACCGCGGGTCCAGCGGCTTCTTTGTTTTTTAAATACAGCAAAATCTTCGGGCGCTTCTGTCCAGCATATGGGATCTGGAATATAGAAAACGCTGTATTTTAAATTATTTTCTATCATATATCGGCGCATTCTTACAACAAGTTCCATATCCTCACCTACGGTGGCAGGATTGTAACCTCCTGCTTTAATGGCGATCTCTTTATCAAACATCCCAAAAGCACCACTTATTAAAAGCAACCCATCCAGTTTGCTCCAGGCCATCCGGCCCAACAGAAAAGCCCTTAAATATTCCAGTACCTGAATACGCGGCAGATATTTTTGAGGAGCTCTTATTTTAACAAGTCGGCCCCCATCTGAGAGGCAGGAGTTTGCAATCCTCACTACCCCACCTGTCGCGATCACTCTGCTGTCTGAAAGTTCCAAATAGGGTTTAGCCAGTTTCAGCAACGCATCCTTTTCCAGGATACAATCAACATCAATACAAACAACAAATGGATTTTCAGAATAATTGATGCCCACATTCAGGGCATCTGCCTTTCCGCCATTTACCTTATCAATTACGGTTAATTTCTTAAAGGCTTTATTTCTGGATTTATAGATCTGGATTATTTGTTTTGTGGGTATTTGTTCGGTGATTTCAGAATCTACCGGAACTAAACTATAGGCTTTAATAAGCAAGGGGAGGGTATTATCCCTGCTTCCGTCATTTACCACGATCACTTCAAAATTATTATAGTTCAGGGAAAGTAAAGACTGGACATTTTCCTCAATAGTAAGACCTTCATTATAAGCGGGTGCTATTAGAGATAGCCTGGGAGCCATTTCTGAATTTAATATCATCTGGTAGTTCACAAAGCTATTTTCCTTTATATACCTTCTCAGGGAAAAGATGGAAATAGTGCCCAAAATTACATAGGAAGACATTATAGTCAAGGCAAATATGAGCATGAACACATGGTACCAGTTAAGTACTTCCAGCATGGCCATATCTATATCAAACCAGAGCATTGTTCAATTTAGGGTGCTACTTATCAGGATACCTGTGAAGATGCTTACGTCCTGATAATGTAGGAATTG
>DATHWA010000127.1:0-2886 GCA_035461025.1 Gillisia sp.
CACATCTACCTGTTGTAAACCTACTGTGGCCTTTCCGTTTTCTAGTTGCGCAACGTATTTTAACCGGCAATTGTTATTGGCTGCAGATTCATAAATATCTTTGAACCTGGATTCTTCAGCTTTAAGGAGATCAAAGAATTCGTCATTACCCGGAGCATTTAAACTTTCTGCGGAAAGAAAACTATCATTTTCAATATCCTTCAGCTCCATTTTTGAACCGCTTTCCCTGGCAAGAATGAGGATCTTTCGGGCAACATCAACCCCGCTAAGATCGATCCTTGGATCCGGTTCAGTATATCCTTCTTTCATCGCCATTTCAACAACTTTATAAAAAGGCTCTGTGCCGTTGTAAGTATTGAAAACAAAATTGAGACTGCCTGAAAGTACCGCCTGGATCTTTGTAACGGTGTCTCCAGAGGCTACCAGGTTTTTCAGGGTATCAATTATGGGAAGCCCCGCTCCCACATTGGTTTCATATAAAAAGGATGCTCCATACTCCCGGGCCAGATCTTGCAGCTCCTGATAGTTTTCGAACTCATCTGAACAGGCAATTTTATTACAGGTCACTACTGAAACAGAATCCCCGAGGTACTTCCTGTACTCTGAAGAAATTTCAGGACTCGCAGTGTTATCTACAAAAATACTATTACGCAAATTGAACTGATTTACCCTCTCGAAAAACACGTCCCTGTTGGCACTCTCTCCCTTTTCCAGTATATCTTTCCAGTTTTCCAGAGCTATCCCTTCTTCATCGAAATGCATTTTTCGGGAATTGGAAAGTCCTAACACCCGGACCTTCAATCGAAGTTTTTCCAACAGGTATCTTTCCTGCTTTTTAAGCTGATCCAGCAATTTACTACCCACATTACCAACTCCGGTAATATATAGATTTAGCTCTTTGGAAGGAACCTCAAAAAATTGTTCGTGCAAAGTGTTAAGTGCTTTTCTAACATCTTTTTTCGCGATTACGGCTGAAATATTCCTCTCAGAAGATCCCTGGGCTATCGCTCTAATATTGATATTATTATTGCCAAGTGCGCTAAACATTTTTCCGCTCAAGCCATGATGGCTTTTCATTGCGTCTCCAACAAGGGCTACTATTGCCACATCCTGTTCGATCGTAACCGGCCTGATCTTTTTATAGCCTATTTCTACTGAAAAAGCTTCATCCAAAGCTTCTTTGGCAATTGCAGCCTCGTCATCCTTCACCGCCACACAAATACTATGTTCTGAAGAGGCCTGGGTTATCAAGACCACATTTATATTTTCCTGAAATAAAACCTCAAAAAAGCGTTTTGAGAAACCGGGGATTCCTACCATCCCACTACCCTCCATATTCAGGACTTTTATACCGTCTATATGAGTTATTCCGGTAACCCACCTAAAATTTTCCTTACTCGATTTGGATATAAGCGTTCCCTCTCCTTCAGGATTAAAAGTGTTTTTTATAAGGATCTTTATATTTTTTTCAACAAGGGGTTGTAATGTGGGGGGATAAAGTACCTTGGCTCCAAAATGTGACAATTCCATCGCTTCCTCATAAGAAACATTCTTTAAGGGGTAAGCCTGTGGAACAATGCCGGGATTGGCGGTATACATCCCGTCAACATCTGTATATATTACTAACTCCTCCACATCCAGGGCTCCGGCAAATATTGCGGCAGTAAAGTCTGAACCACCCCTTCCAAGAGTACTGGGAACTCCCTGGTCATTTTTGGCAATAAAACCGGGCGCAATAAAAAGTCTGCTGGGATCTTCAGAAAATAATTTGGTAATGTTATCATACGTAACCCGGTAGTTTACCTGGACTTTCTCATTTAAATTCCTGCATACTATAAGCTCACGGGAATCAAGTAATGTCGCATTGACTGATAAACTCTTAAAGTATTCTGCAACTATTAGAGAGGACAGGATCTCCCCAAACCCGGCCACAACGTGTTTCGTTTTATTTGACAGTTCATTTAAAAGGTAAACTCCCTCATAAAGGGTTTCCAGCCGATTGAATTCGTTTTTTACCTTGCTTAGAATTCCACTCTGGTGTTGGACGGGAATTAGTTCCCTAACGGCATCCATATGCCTCTTTTCATTTTTCTCCAGGATGTCTTTATAGGAGTCGTCTTCCCTGGCGGCCAATTCTGCCATATGGAGCAGGTCATTGGTAACTCCTCCAAAGGCAGAAAAGATTACAATTGTCGTGTCTTTTTCAAGATGTTTAAGGATTATACCGGCTACATCTTTTATACTTTGTGGGGATGCCATAGAGGAGCCCCCAAATTTCAAAACTTTCATGGGATAGGGTGTTAAGGATAAAAAAATAGAAAATACTAAAGGGACGGAAGTTATATAATTAGATACCCCTAGGGGTAATACCAGTTACGATCATAGTAATAGCAGCCGCAAAAGAAGTAATTGCAGGAGCCACTATTATATATATGAATGGTATTTTATTCATTTTTTTTCTAACACAGAAGTTAAATGTAAAGAAATAAATTAGAAATCAAAGGTTTTGATAAAATAAATTCAGCCCCCCCTTCCCCCAGAGGGGGAGCTACTTACTCAGATGGAAAATTCACTTCACTCCACGCACACCCCCGCAAAACTTCCCCTCCTCCGTAGGGGTGCCTGAAAGGCGGGGTGGGAATTGGAGTTTGGAATTTGATTCTGGACGAGTCAAAAAAAAATTAAGCCCCCCATCCCCCAAAGGGGGAGTTTTAACAGGAAAAAAAGATTGGATATTTCTTCAGAAAAAATTATTGCGAAAAATGAAATTATTGCTCCAGCCAGATTGGCATTTGATAATCTGCAATCTTACTTGCAGTTAATTAAAACACCGGAGTTAGAGGTATTTCTTCTTAAATTAGAAGGACGCATTCCAATCAATCACCT
>DATHWA010000128.1:0-8312 GCA_035461025.1 Gillisia sp.
TCTGGAATACTAAGAGCGAACACCCCTCTTTCTCTCGTTTTTGAATGACTTAGTGCTTTCCTGAAAATCTCCCGGAGTTCCTCCTCAAATTCTGTCCTGGGTTTCCCCTGGTATTGGTTATTTACCCCAATAAGAATAGAAACAAGATTAAAATCCCGATGAACATCGATTTCCGCGTCTATATTCCTTATAAGGTCACGGGAGGTCCATCCTGTGCGGGCCACAATTCTGGGTGGTGCCACCTTGTATCCCCGTTCCCGTAATCTATGGGTGAGCTGGAATGGCCAGCTTTGTTCTATTTCCACTCCTTCTCCAATAGTATAGGAGTCACCCAGAGCCAGGAAGCTGTAATCCATTTCTTCAGAAATATTTGAATTACCAATGGTACCGCAGCCGGCAAAGAAGATCGCAACAAACAGGAGGAGTAGTAATTTACGCATAAAGGGGTTTTAAGTTGGAAATTAATGTATTTTGCAGCAACAAAAAACTTTTTATAAACTATTTAGCTTTATCAAAAAATGAAAAAACTCTTTCTCCCTCTTCTTCTTCTCTCTTTAATAACAGCCACTGCCCAGGAAAAGTCTGGCGCACAGCAGTTCTGGGAAAATCTTCAAACCCATTGCGGTAAAGCATATGAAGGAAAGCTGGCTGCTCATGTAACCAATGACGACTTCAGCGGGAAAACCCTCACGATGTTCGTTCGCACCTGTGATGACAATACGATAACTATTCCGTTTTACGTTGGGGAAGACAGGTCCAGAACCTGGGTACTTACTTACGAGGATGATAAAATAAAGCTTAAGCACGATCATCGCCACGAAGATGGCAGCGAGGACGAAATTACCCAATATGGCGGCACCAGTCCAAATTCAGGTCTTCCTAACATCCAATTCTTCCCGGCAGATACAGAAACTGCCGAACTTATTGGCTATGCCTCTACCAATGTATGGTGGATCACCCTTGATGAGGAGACTTATTCATATAATTTACAAAGGATAGGCTCCGGCAATCCGCCTTTCAATGTATATTTTGACCTTTCCAATCCTGTAGAAGCTCCGGCTGCACCATGGGGATGGGAATAGTTAATCATAGGGCTGCAGTAGGCTGTTTTGCCAAATCTTAGTTAAACTAGCCTGCCGCAGCTTTGTTTCTTTTGCCATAGTGCAGTTTTTATTTATCTTTTTAGCACAGGAGGCCTAACTGTCTCCCGTCTTAAATCTAGACACAGAATGGAATCAGAAAAAAATCCCAAACCTACAGGCGAGAATTCCCCATTGGGAAAAAAGGAACCACCTCTTTCTTCACAGAGTACGAAGGAGCAAAGTACTACGGAGGAGCCAATTAAAAAAAGCACCAATTTAAAGGATCATAAGAATCCTTTTATAAGAGGATTTGCTCACGTGGGATTTTGGGTGTGGATAAGCGTAATGGCTGTTGGCCTTCTCCTGGCATTCATTGTCTCCCTGGCACTTTTATGAAAATACTACATCACACTTTTTTTCTTTTCGTAGCAATATTTCTGATCCTTCAAATCCTACTGCACCTAAATGTAAACCTTCCCAACTGGGTTGTTTTTTATGTCAATGACTTTCTTTGTATGCCTATCGTCCTTACCATTTGTCTCAAGGCAGTGCATTTAATATGGAAGGATCCAACTATACGGCTGCCCCTTTTTACAATTTTATCATTAACAACCTTCTATGCCATCTATTTTGAAGTCTATCTTCCAAAGGTGGAACCAAGATATACAGGAGATGTCTGGGATGTGGTAATGTATGTTTTGGGAAGTCTTCTGTTCTATTTCCTCCAATTCCGGGAGTAACAAAAAAACGCCCTTGGCGGGCGTCTTATAATCAAATTTATGGGAATTCAGATTTCTGTTAAATTGTTGTCCGATTAAACTAAGTGGAATCTTCCGAAAGTTATTCCATATATGGTAAGAGACAATTCAATTCAATCAAGCCCCTGGGGGTGATTTTCGCTCCAAAATAGATTAGGAAATTTCAAGTTTCGCAGCCGATTTTTGAATGGCTCATTAACTAGTCTAAGAATTTGGTCCAGGTTCCAGATTCCAGAAGACGGAGCGATCTTGACTCTTTTCATGGACCAAAGTGATTCTGCTATTCAATATAGCCCATCTTCCGCATCCATTCATCGTTATATATCTTACCAACATATCTGCTTCCGTGGTCATGGAAAAGAATTACGACAACATCATCCTTTGTAAAATGCTCCTTAAGCTGCAAAAGGCCTTTTATGGCAGCTCCCGCACTGTTTCCCAGGAAGAAGCCTTCTTCCCTTGCCAGTCGTCTTGTATAAACTGCCGCGTCCTTATCTGTTACCTTCGTAAATCCGTCTATGATACTAAAATCAACATTTTTTGGAAGGATGTCTTCGCCTATTCCTTCAGTTACATAAGGATAGATCTCTTTTTCATCAAACTCTCCGGTCTCATGGTACTTCTTAAATACAGATCCATAAGTATCAACACCCCAAATCTTAATATTTGGGTTTTTCTCTTTCAGGTATTTCCCCACTCCGGAAATTGTTCCTCCTGTCCCTACTCCTACAACAAAATGAGTTACTTTCCCATCTGTTTGTTCCCAGATCTCAGGACCTGTAGACTCATAATGTGCTCTGGTATTTGCAAGATTATCATACTGGTTAACATACCAGGAATTTGGCGTTTCTTCTGAAAGTCTTTTGGAAGTTGAATAATATGAACGCGGATCCTCCGGCGGAACGTCTGTAGGACACACAACCACTTCACTGCCCACAGCCCTTAAAATATCCATTTTTTCCTTGCTTTGCTTGTCGCTAAGCACACATACCATTTTATAACCTTTCACGATTGCAGCAAGCGCCAGACCCATTCCGGTATTTCCGGAAGTACCTTCTATGATAGTACCACCCGGTTTTAATCTCCCGTCTGCTTCGGCCTCTTCGATCATTTTTACGGCCATTCTGTCCTTTACAGAATTTCCGGGATTGAAAGTTTCATATTTTGCCAGTACCAAAGCATCGATATCTTCAGTGAGTTTATTCATTTTCACCATAGGAGTGTTTCCAATGGTGCCAAGTATATTTTCAGCGTAATCCATAAATATTTTTTGAAGGCGCAAAGATAAACCTATCTGTCCTGCTTTCCAAAGTTTTGAGTTAGATGCGGTTTAATCGAACTTCATTGCCTTGACAGGTGAGATCCTGGTGATAATAATACTGGGAATTAGGAGCATTAGTAAACACAATAAAAGAGTACCAATATTTACCGCAAGAATATATTCCCAGCCTATATAAACCGGCACTTCCGTGACATAATATGTTTCCGGGTTTAAAGGGAAAAGTTTAAAATACTTCTGAATGAACAACAATCCAAGTCCAATAAGATTACCCCAGAAAAGTCCGAGTAAAATAAGATAGCCGGCATTGTAAAGAAAAATTTTCCTAATGGTCCAGTCTCCCCCACCCAAAGCCTTCAGAATCCCTATCATTTGGGTACGCTCAAGAATAAGCACCAATAAAGCTGTAATCATATTAATTCCTGCCACCAGGATCATGATCCCAATAATAAGTGCAATATTAAAATCAAATAATGAGAGCCATTCAAAAATGGAGTAATAGGTTTGCTGAATGGTCCTGGAATCCAGCAGGGAATCTGTATTTTCATACACTTCCATACCTTTCTGGTCCAGCTTATCAAAATCATCTATAAAGACTTCAAAACTTCCCACCTGGTCGTCCTCCCAGTTGTTCATACGGCGAATGTGCCTTATGTCTCCCAGAAAATATAGCTCATCAAATTCCTGAAAACCGGAATCGTATATCCCTTTCACCACGAACCCCCTGCTCCATGGAGGTCTGCTGGGATCTTCCCGAAGGAAAAAAGTAATTACCTTATCTCCTACCTCAAAGCCCAGTCTGTTGGCCAGGTAGCGGGAAATAATAATGTCTTCATTAATATTTTTTGAGTAATCCGGCAGCTGTCCTTCAACGAGAAACTCGTCAAAATTTTCCCATTTATAGTCTGTCCCCACCCCTTTCATGATCACCCCTTCAAAATCTGTTTCGGTACGAATGATCCCGGCCTTGGTGGCTACAGCCTGGATATGGGATATTCCGGAAACACTGGTAAATTCCGGATAGAAATCCTGATTAATGGAAACTGGCACCAGGGAAACC
This sequence comes from Gillisia sp., assembly GCA_035461025.1. GTDB lineage: Bacteria > Bacteroidota > Bacteroidia > Flavobacteriales > Flavobacteriaceae > Gillisia. The sequence goes on from DATHWA010000128.1 coordinate 4,180, forward strand.
TGGGAACTGTTGTTATCGTAATTCTCGATGGTAATATGGCCGTTGAATGCGGCTATCTTTTCCCTTATCTTTACCTGCAGCCCAATTCCCGTAGCAAAAGAAACCAGCATCATGATTACCCCAATTGCAATAGCAGTAATAGCTATTTTAATTATTGGTGCAGAAATGCTACTTTTATACTTTTTACTACTTATAAGCCTTTTGGCTATAAAAAACTCGAAATTCAACTCCTTACTTATGGTTTATAGATTTTTCAAAAATACATTTTTATTAGTTCTTTTCGGTCTTATTTCCTGCGGAAGAACCACCGGGCAAAATGAAACTGCAACCAAAACTTCCACTTCAACCGATTCTTCTTCAGAAAACATAGAAGCCTCTTCCCCTGCTATTATTACGGGATCAAACAGGCTTGATGAATATCTCCCTCTTCTTCAGGGTAAAAAAGCAGGATTAGTTGGCAACCAGAGTTCAGTAATATTTCTTGATAATGAACATTCGCAATATGTTCACCTGGTAGATTCGCTTTTATCCCGTGGTGTAGAACTTCAAAAAGTATATGCTCCGGAACATGGGTTCCGCGGGACTGCAGATGCCGGGGAGGTTATAAAAGACGGGAAGGATCCAAAGACTGGCCTTCCGGTAATATCCCTGTATGGCGATAACAAAAAACCCACTGCAAAACAGCTGGAAGGAATTGACGTTATGATATTCGACCTTCAGGATGTTGGAACACGATTTTACACTTATATTTCCAGTCTTCATTATGTAATGGAAGCCTGTGCAGAAAATGATATCCCATTAATAATTCTTGATAGACCCAATCCAAATGGACATTATATTGATGGCCCCATTTTGGACCCTCAGTATAAAAGTTTTGTTGGTATGCACCCAATACCGGTAGTACACGCACTCACAATGGGAGAGTACGGAAAAATGATCAATGGGGAAAAGTGGCTTAAGAACGGGATGCAATGTGATCTTACAGTGATTGAAATGAAAAATTATGACCATAGTATGCCATATGAACTGGCTATTAATCCTTCTCCAAATCTTCCAAATGCACAGTCGATAAATCTTTATCCAAGTTTGTGTTTCTTTGAAGGCACCAATGTAAATGCAGGACGTGGAACAACAAATCAATTTCAGGTTTTTGGATCTCCGTTTTTGGATAAAGAATACTTCAATTACTCCTATACCCCGGAATCTCGTGAAGGAGCGAAAAGCCCGAAACATTTAGGAAAACTTTGCTATGGAAGAGACCTTACCAATGAAAACAGGCTGGACAGGATCAACCTTACGTGGCTCATAGAGGCTTACAATAACACGAGTGACAAGGCAGCATTTTTCAATAAATTCTTCACAAGTCTGGCAGGAGGCAAACAACTTCAACAACAAATTGAAGACGGTCTTACAGAAAAAGAAATAAGAGAAACCTGGAAAAAAGGTCTGGAGGATTTTTCAGAAAAAAGAGAACAATACCTTCTTTATTGATTAAAAAATATTGATCTCTTCCAGGTGTTCATTAGAAAGGTAGGAGGTTATTAACCTCTCCTCCCACTTTCCATCTCTTACTTTTTATCTTCACAGCTTGCTTAACCATAATGGACCAGGTCCTAGAAGCTCCTGTGAATGTTGTCTACCTCTTCCTCTTTTAATTTATTTGAATTTCTTTTCACCTTCTTAAGGTTATGGGATTAGAGTTCCACCGTTATTTCTATTAAGGAAATCTTCTGGGACAAAGTTTGAAAATTATTTTGCTCCTTATCAAACAAATTCCCGGCTTGTTTTAAATTTTCGTCCGTCAGTCTCAGGAAATCCCTTTGAATCTCCGGTTTCAGGAACAAGCTGTAATTCATATATTTTTGCACCATCTTCCTTCCTGTAACGTAACTTTTGCCCTGTACACATTGGAATTAGCTAATTATTAACAAAAGCTCAAGAGATAAATTGAAAAAATATTTATTATATTAATAAAAAGAATATAACCTATGTTTTTAGCTGTAAATTCTGTAGTCTGGACCTCACTTATGGTGGGCTTACTGGTATTACCGGTTCTTGCACTTATCCATATGCTGCAACACGATTACCGTGGGCGGCATAGATTGGTGTGGGTACTTATCATTGTTTTCCTACCTTTTTTTGGCTCTATTCTATACTTCATTATGGGGAAAAGGTACAGAAGAGATAATCCTGAGTAAATTCACTACTTGCTTTAAACTCTCCCTACTAATAAATTTTATTTTAACCTCATTTTCATTTCCTCTACTATATTAAAAACAGCAGGACATATCGCAGTGTTTTTAATTGTAAGGTTGGAGATCTTATGAAAATCCCGTCTATCTGTATGAGGATATTCCCGGCAAGCCTTTGGCCTTACGTCATAGATGGAACAAAAATTATCTGCCCCCAGAAAAGTACAGGGCACTTCCTGCAGAACGTGATCATTATCCTCGTCTATCCTTAAATATTCATCTATAAATTTTCCCGGTTTCATCCGGAAATGTTTTGAAATACGTTCAATATCCTTATGGGTAAAAAGAGGGCCGGTTGTCTTACAGCAGTTGGCACAGGTTAGGCAATTGGTCCTGCTGAATTCCTCCTCGTGAATATTCCGCATTTTGGCATCAAGATCTTTGGGTGGCTTTTTACGGAGAATACTAAAGAATTTTTTATTCTCCTTATGCTTATCTTTGGCCTTTTCAGGGAGGGTTCGTATGATCTCATCCATTTTGCAAAGATATGAAGAAGCAGGACAGCGACCAATACAAAGATATTTTCGGAATTGCGATTAAGGCCTATTACAACGATAAGGACACTACAGAGATCATGGTCCATTCTCCGGATTTTGATGATGATACCATCCCCGTAGAATACCTATTTAGAAATTACAATAAAATGCCACCTTTGGAAAGAAAGGCTCTTGACCTCTGCACTGGGAGGGTCCTTGATGTAGGCTGCGGTGCGGGAAGCCACGGGCTGTATCTACAGGAAGAAAGATCCCTGGAAGTAACCGGCATTGACATTTCAAAAGGAGCAGTAGAAATTGCCGGGTTACGCGGACTTAAAGATGCGAGACAACAAAATTTCTTTGAGCTGAAGGATGAAAAGTTTGACACTATCCTTTTTCTAATGAACGGCACCGGGATCATTGGCAGGCTGAACAGGCTGGATGAATTCTTCAGTCATACCAGGAAACTAATGAGTCCCGGCGGGAAAGTGCTTTTGGATTCATCAGACCTTCAGTTCCTTTTCGATGCCGATGAAGAAGGGGGAATATGGGTAGATATGGCGGCGGGTTATTACGGGGAATTAACATTCCGCATAAGTTATAAAGGGGAAACTTCTGAAGAATTTGACTGGTTGTACCTGGATTTTAACAGCCTTGAACTAGCAGCCGCAAAAAATAATTTTTCCTGTGAGCTAATTAAAAAAGGAGATCATTTTGATTACCTGGCCGAATTAAAACCATTATAAAACCTCGGTTTATAAGATGAAGGTTCATTATATAATTGAATGTTTATTTATCTTTACCCTTTAACTTGAGAAAATTGTATGAAGTATACAAAGTTTACAGCTCTGTTACTAGTTTTTCTGGCTTTTGCAAGTTGTACTACAGAGGATCCCGGACAAGGTGGTAATGGAATTGATAAGAGTGCAAATTTGAAAACCCTTGGAACCTCTGCGAACGACCTGCTTAGCAGCGAGAAATTTACCTCTATGCGGGTTGAACTGGTATATGTTACCGGCTATGAACCCTCTCAAAGAACTGTAGATAACCTTAAAAGTTTCCTTCAACAGCGCACTCATAAACCGGACGGCTTTACAATTTTTAAAAGAGCTGTTGCATCTTCCGGGAAAGCGCCATTCAGTATTCAGGAAATTGCCGATATAGAATCTGAAGAACGCACAGCCTTCAACGCCGGAGACGAGATTGCGGTTTATATTTATTTTGCTGATGGCAGCAATGAAAATGACACCAGCACTAAGATCGTACTGGGTTCAGCTTTTAGGAATACCTCTATGGTAATTTACGGGGAAACGGTAAAAAGTATCTCCAACAGATTAAACGCACCAGATAAAAGCACGGTGGAAAGTACAGTAGTGAACCACGAATTTGGTCACCTTTTTGGTCT
>DATHWA010000129.1:0-11960 GCA_035461025.1 Gillisia sp.
GGCTTTCACCCCGCTGGGCTCGTTCCCGTGGACCCCTGCCGTTATGAATAACAGAGGTCCTTTTTCATTACTCGTATATTTTCCAATGATCCTTTCCATAATTTTCTTTAAAATACCATGGTGGCCAATTCTTTATTTGTGATCTGGCCATCACTCATTTTTTTATATTCTACTTTCTTTTCAATAGATTCTATTATGCTGTTTGTAAAGTCCGGTAGTCCTACACTTTCCATAACCTCAAGGCCACCCGGACTTAGGACGTTTATTTCTATTAATTTATCATCTACAACATCTAGTCCTACTAAAAAGAGTCCGTCCTTAATTAGTTTTGGCGAGGTAAGTTCAATGATACGCTTCATTGCATCTGTAAATTCGCTATAATCTGCAGAACCTCCAAGGGCGAGGTTACTTCTAAACTCCCCTTCGCTTCCTTTGCGTCGTACAACTGCGTGTTTTCCATCTTCCATAAGCACTTGCCCATTCATAAGCAGTACTCGTACATCGCCGTCCTTTACGGCAGGTAGAAATTCCTGGGCAATGATATATCCCTGCTGTTTAAGGGCAGTAGTAATTTGGTTGATATTCTTTTCATTTTCATCTATCAAATACACATCCTGCCCACCGGAACCTTCAAGAGGTTTAAGAACGATCTGTCTATTGTGTTTTTCATAGAATTCCATTACCTCGTCAAGGCTTCGGGTAATGATGGATGCGGGTTTGATTTCTTCGGGAAGTTCTTCGAAGTAAAGTTTATCAATGAAAGCGTGGGACATTGCAAAGGCATCATTAAGTACCAGGACGTCTTCCCGCTGCATCATTCGGCCAAAGGCAATTCCCGCCTGCTCTGCCCATTTTCTCCCTGCATCTTCCTCTGTAGGGTTGTTCCGAAGAAAAATCACATCCAGTTCTTTAGCAGATAGGCGCATTTTCCTTGCATCCTCGCTTTTTAGGGCATCCAGAAATTCTTCTGCATTTTTAGGATCAGCACCTTTAGGTATTGTCACGCAATGTAATGCGAGAGGAGCACTGGAGCTGAAACTAAAATCGCCAACGGAGGCCACGAAAACTTCGTGCCCGCGCTTATGAGCTTTGGTCATTAAATAAACAGATGTTTTTGGGCCCTCTGTTTCCAGGCCATTAATTACAAAACAAATTTTCATTTAGTCTAACATTTTTGGGATATACAATCCACATAATTTATATGAAAGAGTAAACACACTGCTTACTCCATGGTCGCAAGTTCCCTGTTGGAGATCTTGTTTCCGTAATCTTTCTTGTATTTAAGTTTTCGTTCAATAGCATCAACTACCACGTCTGAGAAATCTGGAAGGCCAATATGCGGGAAACTATCCATTCCGCCCGGACTCAACACGTTTATCTCAATGAGTTTGTCTTTTACTATATCCAGACCTACCAGGAACAAACCATCCCTAATAAGGATAGGAGCTGTGACTTCCACAATTTTTTTCATCTCCTCTGTATACTCGCTGGCGTCCGGAGATGCTCCCTGGGAAATGTTGCTTCTAAATTCCCCTTCACCACTTACTCTTCTTACAATTCCAAACTTACCATCCTTTTCCATCACCTTGCCATTGAGAAGCAGAACACGAACATCCCCGTCTTTAACCGCCGGTAAGAACTCCTGGGCAATAATATAACCCTGTGCTGTTAAGTTTTCAATGATCTGGTTAAGGTTCTTTTCATTTTTATCAATAAGATAAACTCCTCTTCCTCCGGATCCTTCAAGTGGTTTAAGAACCATTTTCTTCTTATGCTTTTCGAAGAATTCCATGATATCCTCTTTTTTCCTGGTGATGAGGGAAGCAGGTTTTATACTGCTTGGCAATTCTTCAAAATATAACTTATCAATGAATGCATTGGAGAGGGCATAGGCATCGTTAAGTACCAAAACTCCTTCCTGCTGTACCATTCTTCCAAACGCCACCCCGCTATGTTCTGCCCACTGCCGGTCAACTTCTTCAGTTGGATTATTTCTTATAAATAGCACATCCAGATCTTTTGCTGAGATCTTTTCCTGTTTTGCTTTATCACTTCGGAAGATTTCAATAAAATCCTTGGAATTTTCCGCCTTCGAATTTTTCGGAATAGATGTAGCGTGAATTGTAAGCTCCTGGTTGTTATTGAAATTGAAATCCCCAACCCCCATAAGGTAAACTTCGTGCTTACGTTTAAAAGCTTCAAGCATAATGAATACAGTGGTACCGCTTTTTTCGGTCTCAACACTGTTAACTACAAAACATATTTTCATGTGGATATCATTTGTGAGAGGGGTAGCCCCTCCCGGATTAGGTTCAATTTTTCTTTAGTATCTTTTGTTAACAGATAACTAGGCCGTAGTACACCTTTATTAAGTACTCCGCGATCTGTCAATTCTTTTATGATCTTGGTATGTTTTATCCCAAACTTTCCTGCCAGTAAAGGTTCCAGTTCCCCTCCTTCTTGTAAATGGGCTCTTAACTGAACAAGGCCCTGCAGGTATATTATGTCTTTTAAAAAGCCGCCGCCCTGCATTATCCTGGAAGTTATATTAAAGGCTCGGGTATCAGAAAATCCATATTCTTTCATTAGCAACCTGAAAATTTCATGGAAATCCCCGCCATCTAAAAGTGCTACTCCGGCTACCACTCTCCCTGCAAGGGTTCGCAGCCTGTTCGCTGTTAATCCGTCAACAAGATACTCTGCCATCACAGCAAGTCCTTCCTGTAGGGGATCATAATCTGCCAGGCCAATTTTGAGTTGTTGGAGTGGTTGTTGACTTCCGTTATGATATGTGAGAACATGGGTACCCACCTCATGCTGGATAAGGGCCATTGATTCTTTTTTTCTCATTTTATAATCATCGGGCAGGTAAAGTTCCCCCTGTGAAACCATCATTATATTTACATCCTTTCGAATATGAACCCTGGATTTAAAATTGGCATCCTGCTCGCGGAAATAATCAAACTCTTTCCTCGCCATGCTACTAAATCCCAATGCATCAATAATCTCATCATTGGGATCTTCTTTAGTTACTTCAGCTACATCCCTCAACAACTGTTCTGCCTCTTCTCGCAAGGTTCTGTCTACCCCTTTATATAACCGGATGCTGCTATAGAAAAAATTACGGGTTCCTCTTTCGCTAAGCATAGTGATCTGGTGCTCAAGTTCCTCTCGTTTTTCACGAAAAATGTATGACATAGCTGGATCATCAATTTCCTCTATTTTCAAATTGTACAGTTCCCGTTTTAAAAGGTCAGGATCTATTGGTAACAGGCGATAATGATAATCAAGGAGCTCCTTATATTTACTTTCAAAAAAGGTGGATTTTATTTGATGGATATTAGACGGGGAAACCAGCCAGAGGAATTGGTAACTGGTTTCAATTTGTGCCAGTCTTTTATCAATTTCAAAAACTTTATCCTTTAAACTTTGCCTGCCTAAAGCGGTGTAACTTGGAACCTCGTAAGTGGTTTGAACCCGAATGTAATCATATATGAATTTATGGATGGCGGGAATCAAAAAATCTTTGAATCCCCGAAAGAATACAGGATATAATTCTCCATCTGCAGTTCTGTACACCGGGGGTACTTCCAGGCTCACCAGCACTGCTCCGCACTCCTTTGCGGCCTCAACATCCATTAGATTTTCATCATCATCTGCATGCCGTCTGGGAGTGTCCTTAACCAGGGTTTGAAGATAAATTCCTGAATAAACCGAATTTATTTCTTCCAGTTCATTTTTAAGGGTATCAAGAGCAGTTGGGAATTTTTTAGCTGGAGCTTTTATTAAAAAAGAATTACTCCCGGCTTCGCCTGCATATATCTCAAATAACATATAGGTTTTAAAGAGAGGCGATAACATACAACTCAATTCAAAAAGGAAATTTTTGTAACCTTCAAAATCCTGCTCCCCAATAATTATATAAGACGCTTCGCTTATAACAAGTCTGGAGGTGCCTTCATCATTATCCTCCCTACGGTAAATAATAAGATAGGGAACTTCTTTTTCAATATGAAGTATACCGCCTCCCGGAAGGAGTGCATTTACCTCAGTCTTCTTTTCGAGTTTTGTTAAAATTTGCTTAATTGATTTATCAGTAAATTTTGATATATCCAGCATGGAGTAAATTTAATTTTTAATTTCATTAACTTTTGAGATGTAATCAACTGAAAGACAGATAATACAGCCTTCAAATAATTAATGTGTTTAAGTAAATTTAAAAATTTAATTCAGGTAAAATGTCTTATAAAACTACTTTGGGTTTTATTTAAGATTGAGGTAAGATCAGATATTTGATATTCAGGAAAAACCGTATAAGTGTTGAAAAAAACGAGTTGGACGGGGAGACTTACCAGGGCGGAGTGTATCAAATTAAAATTCTGCCATCCTCCATTTCAATGATCCTGTCGGTTTTATCTGCAAAATCCTTATCGTGGGTAACTATGAGCAGAGACAGGCCTTCTTCATTACTTAGCCTTCGGAAAATATTAAAGACATTTTCCGAATTTGTACTATCCAGGTTTCCTGTAGGTTCATCGCCCATGATAATCGCCGGATCGTTTATAAGAGCCCTGGCAATAGCTACCCGCTGTTTTTCACCACCTGAGATCTTCGAGGCCTTTTTTTCTGCTAGGTGTTCAATATTCAGCATTTTAAGTTTATTGAATCCGTCAGCTTTAATTTCAGCAGAAGTTTTAATCCCTAATTTCCTGGCTGGTAGAATTACGTTTTCCAACACGGTAAATTCAGCCAACAAATAATGGAACTGAAACACAAACCCAATATACCTGTTCCTTAAAAACGCCAGTTTATTTGGATGTTGACCTGTAATCAATTCATTATTGAGAAAAAGTTCCCCGGTATATTTCGTATCCATAGTAGACAGAATGTAAAGCAAGGTAGATTTTCCACATCCGGATTTGCCCATAATGGAAGCAAATTCCCCTTCATTCACTACAAAATTTATATCCTTAAGTACATGAAAGGGGACAGGGCCTTCAAAATATTTATCGATATGTCTGGCTTCCAGGATAGGCTTCATAACATTCGTTTTACTGGCCGGTAATTATGTGAACGGGATCTATTTTCTTTGCTTTTAAAGATGGTAAATAGCCGGCAAAAAAAGTTGCGATGAGTGCGAAAGCGATCCCAAATATATAATAGCTTAATTGATAGTTTACGGGATAGGTTGATATGGTAGGGAGGGATTCTGTCTCAAAAGGAACCCTGTCAATTAAGGAGGAGAGCGTAAAACCAAGGAGAAGTCCCAGGAAACCGCCAATTACACCAATTATCATCGCCTGGCTTAAAAAAATATACTGCACATCCCTGCCGGAGAATCCTGTAGCTTTTAAAATGGCTATATCATTCATCTTTTCATAAATGAGCATATTCAGGATATTATAGATCCCAAAACCGGCCACTATAAGGAGGGTAATCGAGACAGCATAGGTAATTAGATTCCTCACCTGGGTTCCTGTCTCAAACTGGGCATTTGCTGTTTGAATGTCTATAGCCGTAAGATCAAACTGCTCCTCAATTACCCCGGCCATTGCAACCGCGTTATCTATGTTGTGTAGTTTTACATTGATATTGGTGATATAGTTATTAGGTTCTCCCAGGATCTTTTGAACCGTTTTTAGATTGGCGAAACTTTGGATATTATCGAGTTCGGCAATGCCGCTTTGATAGATCCCTACAATTTTTAATGGAAAAATTTCTCCTTTTACAGTTGTGATCTGGACCCTGTCTCCAATGTCCAGTGACATTTTTCTGGCTATCCCAATTCCGAGTAAGATCCCGTTCTCTGTATTTTTAAGATCGTTTGCAGTTCCGGCAATTATATAATCTCCAAAATTAAAATTTTCCACTTCCTTAAGAATATCTAATCCCGTAAGATTTCCACCTATTTCAATAGAGCCTGAAATATAAAATATCTGAGTTTTAACTTGTGGAAGTGCCGCTTTGACTAAAGGATCATTATTTAAATGATCCATCATTGGGGAAGCATTGTAGATCTTTTTCTGAACCTGTTTAGGTTTTACTGAATGTACCACGGTTGTATACCCCTGGAATTCCTCATATAAATTGATGGGCTGGACAGCAGTAGGTTCAATTTCATTATAGATCTGAATATGCGGAGTTTGATTTAAAATAAGATCATCAAGCATTTTATTGAGGCCGGTCATAAAACTTACCAGGGTGATATAAGATCCAATTCCAAAGGTAACCCCCAGGGCGGCGATTGCCGTTTGGCGGAATTTGCTTCTCAAATGAGTCTTTGCTATTCCTAATATGACTGCCCAGTTGGTCATTCTTCCGGCTTATATATCCAGGTTTCTTTTGAAATCCCTGAAAGTATTTCAATACTGTCAATGGTTTTAATTCCTGTCTCAATTTCAACCAATCCTTGCTCTGTCATTACACTATTGCCTTCATATAAATAAGACTGTGGGATGACAAGGCTCTTTTCATTCGTATTAATAATAATATTAGCTTCTCCGGAGAGGCCCGGGTATAGAACCAGAGGGGGTTCGATAAATGCTGCTTCAACTTTAAAAGTTTGATTTCGCTCGTCTTTTTGAGGATAGATCTTGGTTACAGTAGCCTCAAATATGCTGGAAGGATAAGCGTCCAGGCTCACAATAACGCGCTGGCCTTTTTTAATACGTACTATGTCCACCTCATCTACCAACATGTTGATGATAAAGTTTTTCTCACTACCTATAGATGCCAGGGGCTGTTGGCTGTTAACAAGTTCTCCCGGTTCTTTAAAAAGGGCATAGACTTTACCATTCATAAGGGAAGTTACAGTGAAATCTTCTGTGGTGATAAGGGAAGATTTATAATTATTTTCTGCCTGTCTTAGCTGGGTTTCCAATTCATTTTTTGTGAAAGTATATCTGTTTCTTAAAAGCCTTAAAGCATTGGAAGAAAGTTCATAATTGAGTTTCCTGTTATCAAATTCTGCTTTAGAACCTATTCCTTTTTCCCAAAGGTTTTTTTGCCTGGAATAATTAATGGAATCGTTGGTGAGCTTTAATTGTGCAGCATTGATTTCATCCTCTATACCGGCAAGCATGTTATCACTGCCTATGAAATTTTTTTGTGCCTGTTGTAAGGAAAGCCTGGCATTCTCTGTATTTAGTTTGGGATTGTTATTAATAACCTGAATTACCGGTTGGCCATTCTTTACAACATCTCCCTCCTTCACCAGGTTTCTTTCCAGTATCCCATTAACTATGGCGTAAACCTGGTAGAGGCTATCCGGTTGTATGGTAATTGAAGAATACACAGCTTCAGATATTCCCTTTTCAACAGGTAATATCCTTTCCTTTTCCTTGGTACAGGCTACCATAAATGGCACGGCCAGAATTAAAAAAAACCTGCACATGGTTTTGTAGTTTCTATCAAATTTCGAATAAATAACCTGTTGACGGAATGATATTTATCATATTGATTAGGATTCGCATTCGTTACTTTTTCGTATTCTTAAATCCTTTTAAGAGGAGAACATGCTAATAATTTCAGATAAAATTCAAAATTACCGGTTCCGGTGGAGAGTACTACTTTTAAATTTATTGGGTAACCGGAAAGCAGCAGGGGAGTGGTAATTATCCTCTTTTTATATTACAAACAAAAGCAGGAAATCTTTGATTTCCTGCTTTTCCTGAAAGACAACCCTTTATGCTCTTCTGTAACCACTTTCACTATTCCGAATTTTGTTCCCCCTACTAATTCCCGGAATTGTTCAGGTTAAACTAAGCAGGTTTTCTTTCGTATTATAAATATAAATTATATAAATGACTCTATGTGTGTTATTTATCATAATTATTTTAGATCCTGAAGTTTTTTTAAATTCAGGAATTTGATATTTCTTCCTTCAATCTCTATCACCTTATCCTTTTTTAAAACTGCCAGGCTTCTTATAAGGCTTTCTGTAGAAATTCCTGCCACACAGGCAAGATCGTTTCTGGCAACGCTTATGGTATCGTTTGTCCCTGCAAGCATTTTTTCTGCAAATTGTAAAAGCGTATGAGTGGTTTTTTTTAATACAGAGCCGTAGGCAGTATCGAGTAAATGCTCCCGCATATGTGCCAGGGTATCTGTAAAAAGATTGGCAAAGTCAAAAGTAAGATCAGGGTTTTGATTAAAGATCTCAATTAAATGGAGCCTTGGTAAGCGAAAGGCGCGTCCTCCTTCTAGTGCTGTGGTACTTTCCCCGTAAGGACTAGTATCGCGAAACGAATAAAAGCCAAAGAAATCTCCTTTTTTACACAACCCGGTTATAAGCTCTTTACCTTCAGCATCCATCTTATGGCATTTAATAAGCCCTTTTTCCAGAAGATATATGTTATTAGCATGCTCTTCTTCCAGGTAAATGATTGCTTTTTTCTTAAACTTAATCAAACTTCCTTTATTCCTGAAGTATGTTTTTAATTCTTCCACCGAGGCTATTGTACCATTTTTTGAAGATTTTGATTGCCCGTCTGGATGGTTGCGCAATAACTCGAACTTTTCCAGCCTTCTTTGGATCGCCTGTACCAGCTCATTTTCCTTAAAGGGTTTGGTAATATAATCATCTGCCCCAAGGTTCATTCCAAATCTTATATCGGCTATATCTGTTTTTGCAGTGAGAAATAGAAATGGGGTGGTAAGAGTTTCAGGTTGCAGCCTAAGAATTTCAAGAACTTTGTAACCGTCCCAAACCGGCATCATGATATCGCAAAGTATGAGGTCCGGGCGAATGCTAATAGCCTTTTGCACCCCTGTTTTACCATTACCGGCAGTGAAAACCTCAAAGTTTGATAACTCGAGTAATTCTTTCGTGTTATCTCTAAGGCTTTCATCATCTTCTATGATCAAAATTTTTTTCATTTTGACAAATATTAGAAAGAGGGAAAAGAAAAAAATAGTTTAGTGGGGACCTAACCAATATTGTTTCTGCGGGGTAATAAATATACTAATAAAGAGAGAAAGATGGAAAAATATTTAATAGCTATAAAACCACCATCAACGCACAATTTAATGGGGAAATCTTGTTAAAGATGAAAAATGGGTAAAAGAAATAAAAAAAAATATCTCAAAGTTAGAGTAGTAAAGACTGGATAAGAAGCGATTAAGTGACAGGAAAAAAAACAATTAAATATTTGCGAAAAAAAATGCTTGTTTTAATTATAAAGAAACTTATATTTGCACCGCGAAAATGGTCGCGTAGCTCAGCTGGATAGAGCACCTGCCTTCTAAGCAGGCGGTCACAGGTTCGAATCCTGTCGCGATCACAAAAAGCCTCCGTAAGGAGGCTTTTTTGGTTTTATATATCTCGTATTGAAAGTAGTTTTAGAATAATGTCCCCAATGCTATCTCTATCATTTCCTTAAAAGTTTGTTCCCTCTCCTTAGCGGTAGTTCGTTCGCCTGTAACCAGCGAGTCAGAAATGGTTAAAATGGCAAGGGCATCTACATTATACTTTGCGGCAATGCTGTATAGACCGGCAGCTTCCATTTCCACACACAGTACCCCATATTCTGCCCATTTTTGAAATCCCTTTGGGTCTTCCTCATAAAAATCATCAGACGATAGTATGTTGCCCGCTTTTATCGGAATTTTATTTTCCCGCGCAAACAGGGCCGCTTTCATAAAGAGTTCATATCCGGCAGTAGGGGCAAAGTCAGCCCCCAGGAACCTGGCTTTATTAAGGGAAGAGTTGGTAGAGGCACTCATAGCAAGGACGATATCTCTAAGTTTCACTTCTTTTTGAAAAGAACCTGCAGATCCTACCCGAATAAGGTTTTGAACTCCATATTCATTAATTAGTTCGTGACAATAAATAAGGGTACTTGGAATTCCCATTCCGGTACCCTGCACAGACACTCTTTTACCTTTATAATTGCCGGTGTAACCCAGCATTCCACGAACCTGATTATAACAAACTGCATCTTCAAAAAAAGTTTCTGCTATCCATTTTGCTCTTAAAGGATCGCCGGGTAATAAAACCGTTTCTGCAATTTCTCCTTTTCCTGCTTCTATATGTACACTCATGCCGGTTCGTTATTTTCGGTTACAAGGGTTATTCCCGAAGAGGTCCCAAGCCTGGTTGCACCAAGTTTAATGTATTGCAGTGCGGTTTCCCTGTCCTTAATTCCGCCTGATGCTTTTACTTCCAACCTATTGCCAACTGTCTCTTTCATAAGCTGCACATCTTCCGGGGTGGCACCTCCAGAGCCAAAGCCTGTGGAAGTCTTCACGAAATTGGCTTTGGCATTCATAGCAGCCTTGCACGCTGCGATTTTTTCTTCTTTGGTAAGGTAACAGGTCTCAATGATAACTTTTAGCATTATATCGTCTCCTATGGCATCCTTAATCGCTGCGATTTCATCTTCCACGGCTTTAAGATGACCGGCTTTTAAAAGGCCAAGATTGATCACCATATCTATTTCAGCGGCACCTTTTGCTACACAGTCCTTAGCTTCCGCTACTTTAATAAGCTGAGTCATAGCACCCAGTGGGAAACCTACCACTGCTGCCACTTTAACTTCCGTGTCCTTCAGCATAGATGCTGCCAGCTCCACATAAGTTCCATTTACACAAACCGCAAAAAATTGATGTTCCTTTGCTTCTATACAAAGATTTTTGATGTCTGTAGGAGTTGCTGTGGGCTTTAATAAGGTGTGATCAATGTAATTATTAAGCGTCATATATTGTGTTTAAAGATCTTTTAATGTATTAAATGTAAGAAACCAAATTTATATAAAACCAAAATGTTGATTTATGACCACGGTCAACTTTCTTAATCTCCAAATCCATTAAAATTTACAGGGAGAAATACGAAGAAAATCTTTCAGAAAAAAATTAAAAAAATGATTCCGGGCATCTATTTTATTTGGAAAAATTGCTTAAATTAGTAGTATAGATTTTAAAGTTCTATTGCTAGAAAAAACTGGATATTACAGCCATTGACATCGGGTAAACCCGAATCACTCTTAAAAAAAGTAGATATTAGGAATGGCAGAGAATATCTTTAAGAAACAGGAAAGTCGGTATGGTTTTCCTGTTTCTTGTATACAATAAATTTAACCGGCCGGCGGTCTAAATTTTTAGAGAAGGAGAGTGCTCAAGAATTAGTTTTATAAACCATTCTCATAAATGGTTATATCACTTTGGAAGAGAGAATCCTTTTCTTTCGGAAACAGGTAGGCGTAGTCTACCTGTTTCTGTTTTAAGAACCGGGAGTAGGCAGAGAAAAAAAAGAGGGGTGTTTTTGCATCCCCCTTCTTTTTTAAGAAACATTAATTTTTTTAGGTTCCCTGGTTTTTTGGTTTTCGTCCTTTGCGAGGAGAAGTCTTAATAAACCATCCTTATAGGAAGCTTTTACCTCCTGGTCTTCATTAATATTTTCCGGGAGAGCTAATGAGCGGGTAAATGAGCTATAACGAAATTCCCTCTTTAGATAAGCCTCTTTTTCTTCCTTAGATTCCTCTTTCTTTTCGGCAGAAATTGTAAGTATACCATCATCTATGGTAATTTCGAAATCATCTTTAGCGAATCCCGGCGCTGCAAGCTCTATTTCGTAATTTTTATCTTTTTCACTTACATTGAGTGCCGGAACATTCATTTCTTTATCAAAATCTTCATTGAACATTTTGTTAAGGCTCCAAAGTCCTTTTCGGTTAAACAGATCTGAAAAAAACGGATCTTTTTCCATGAAGGATTCCCTCATCATTGGGGAATGTCTTCTGCTTTTTACTATTGACATGATATAACAAATTTAAGTTAATACTCATTTGATTAATGTATCTAATTTAAAACAGCAGTTTAAAAATTAGTCTGATAAAAATCAATGTTTTAAATTTTAACTTATAATATTGTTTTCTTTAGGACTTCTGAAGGTTTTTCCGATAAACTAAACTATATATACATCTTCTTTAAATTTCCCTGCTAAGCCCGAGAAGAAAGAAAAG
>DATHWA010000130.1:0-3764 GCA_035461025.1 Gillisia sp.
CAAGCACCAAATTCCAGGTACCAACTAACAAAAAATTCCCCGTCAAAATTTGAATTTAGGGCCGCATTTTTTTTTTGACTAAAGACTAAAGACTAAAGACTTTCCTCACCCCGGAATCACGATTCCCCCTTCTCCTTATAAGGCAAAGAAAATGTAAACACAGATCCTTCTCCCAGGGTACTTTCTACGGTTAATCTTCCGCCGTGTCTTCCTACGATCTCGTGGGCCAGGAACAATCCTATACCAAGGCCAGCATAAGTCTCTTCGCTTCTTCCTGCCACCCGGTGGAAACGTTTGAATATATGTTCCAAATCTCCTTCTGCAATCCCTATCCCGTGGTCGGTGATACTTACGGCTGCTTTGTTGTCTTCGGTTTCATAAATCAATACCTCAATTCCTTTATTAACCGGGGAATATTTTATCGCATTCATAACAAGGTTTATGATCACCTGCTCGATCCTGTCTTTATCGGCTTCAATATTGAAATTAACCTTATTGTCGATTCTTATTCGGTGTTCAATTTTTGTTCTGTTGATGTCTTCAACAGTAGCTGTTACAAGTTCATTAAGGCTGAAATGTTCTTTCTTAAGTTCAAGTTTGTTCTCTTCTATCCTAGAGAGATCGAGCATTTCAGAAATCAATCTTGTGAGCCTGGCTATCTGGTCATCAATCCTGCTTAACGATGGGCGCAGGGGCAGCTTTTCAAGTACGGGATCATTTTCATGTTGAAGCAGGGAAAGCAACAACTGCACATATCCTTTAATAGAAGTAATAGGTGTTTTTAATTCGTGGCTTACCAGCTGTAGGAATCCCTCTTTTCTTTTTTCCTCCTCCTTGATCTTTTCAATTTCTGTTGTAGCCCCAATCCATTGCTGCACATTTCCGGCCTCATCCAGCACTGGAATGGATCTGCTTAAATGCCATTTGTATTCTCCCTTTCTATCCAGGATCCTTAGTTCCATTTCAAAGGGTTGCCCCGTAG
The DNA here is from genome assembly GCA_035461025.1 of Gillisia sp. Lineage (GTDB taxonomy): Bacteria > Bacteroidota > Bacteroidia > Flavobacteriales > Flavobacteriaceae > Gillisia. The sequence goes on from DATHWA010000130.1 coordinate 983, forward strand.
CTACACAGGCAGCCCATTTTTCTTTCGCTTTTTCACGATCCTCGTCGTGGAGGACTTGTTCCCAGGTAAAGTCTAACAGGTCCTTGCGACTCAAGCCTGTGTAATCTATCCAGCTTTTATTGAAATACTTTACCCGGCCATTAGCATCTGCCTGGCTAATTTTTCCTGGAACCAGTTCTGCAAGCCTTCTAAAATGTTCCCTACTTTTTAGCAGCGCTGTTTCAGCCTCTTTCTGGTTCTCAATATTGGTGTAGGAACCAAACCACTTTATGATCTCGCCGTCTGTGCTAAAAAGAGGCAAGGCTTTAACAAGGAACCAGTTATAAGTGCCTTCCTTACTTTTTAGACGATATTCCATCGAAAAGGCATTTCCCGTTTTAAGGCATTCATTCCAGTTTGTAAGTACCCTTTCCAGATCGTCCTCATGAACAAAAGAGGCCCAGGTACTGTTCAAATCTTCTCCGGCCTCCAGTCCCGTGAACTGCCTCCATTTGGAATTGAAATACTCAAATTTGCCTACGGCATTGCTTATCCAGATGAGCTGCGGGATAGTATCTGCCAGTAATTTAAATTTTATCTCACTTTTTTCAAGGGATTTTTCGGCTATCCGCTTATCTGTAATATCTCCAAAAACAAGCAGGATCAATTGTTCTCCACCTTCTTCTCTTTTGACTTCCCGGGCATTTATAAGCATAGTGCGTTCTCCAATAAATGGAAAATCCTGAGTAATCTCATAGTCACTGATTATTGTTTTTTCAGACAAAACTTTATGCAATAAACTTTCAAGTTCAGGGAAATGCCGCTGATTATTTCCCAAAGTAAGCACAGACTGGTCCTGAATTTCTTCCCGAGAGGTTCGGAATACCCTGTAAAAAGCTTTATTAGCGGACTTCACCCTTAGGTCTTTATCCAGCACCACCCAGGGTTCTCTAATGGTTTCCATGATGTCTACTGCGAAGTTCCGGGCAGCTTTTAAATTCTTATTTATTCCCAGTAATTCCTGGTTTAGGCTTATAAGTTCTTCATTTGTACTTTGCAGCTCCTCTTTACTGGTTTCCAGTTCTTCATTGAGGGTTTGCAGCTCTTCACTGCCGCTCTGTAGCTCCTCGTTCGCGCTTTGCAACTCCTCATTTGTAGCTTCCTGGTCTTCAGTGATGCTCCGCATATCCTCCCGAGATTGCGCAAGCTCCTTTTCAAGTTGCTTTATTATTAGGTTTTTATCTACATCGCTACTTTTTGAACGAGGTGATGGTTGAGTAAGATTCCCGTAATTTACTGAAGCCCCGGATGGTAAAGTTTGATCGTGAAACAGGATCAAATAATAGGATTCAGTAAGATTAGGAAGGGGAATGGCTTCTATGCCAATGAGCCGCTGTGATTCCTTAACCTGTATAGGGATATTTTCCCTTAAAACAGATTCTCCTTTTTTTCTTGCGTAGTGTACCACGCTTCGTAATTCAAATGCCAGGCCTGGTTTGGCCATTCTAAGTAGATTCAAATTGGGTTTTCCCGCCTGTTGCTCGAGATAATTTCCGGTACGTCCTCTAAAATGCACAATTTCCATGTCATCATCTACAACAACCCCTGCAGGAGTATACTTGTTTAGAATAACATCATCTGCCACGCGCTCAAAATCTGTGCGGGCATTCTCTTCTTTTATAATTTTTCCAAACTCCCTGTAATTTTCCTCCTTCTGCCGTGTTGTTACCTGCATAAACTTCCTGGGTTTATCGCGGGGGGTATATATTTTTAATTTTTTATCTGTTGAATCAAAGAGATCTGGTACATTTCCGGCAGTTTCAGATTTACCCAGTAAAAGGTATCCGCTTTTTCTCAAAGCAAAATGAAACGTACTAAAGACTTTCTTCTGAAGATAGGGCTGTAAATAAATTAGCACATTGCGACAGGAGATAAGGTCCATTTTTCCGAAGGGAGGATCCTTCAGAAAATTATGTAAAGAAAAAATACACATTTCCCTTATCTCTTTTTTAATTTGATACCTATCTTCAACCCGTTTAAAAAAACGACTTCTTCGTTCGGGAGTGATGTTCTCCATTTCTGCTTCAGTATAGATACCTGCCCTGGCTTTGGCTATTGAAGGCTCACTTATATCTGTTCCAAAGATTTGTACTTTCTCCAGGCTTCCTGTTTTCTCCATAGCTTCCAGCAAACAAATCGCAATGCTGTAAACCTCCTGCCCTGTACTGCAGGCCGCCACCCATATGCGGGTAAACTCATCATCCTTTTTAGTTTCCAGGATTTGAGGTATTACGTTGTCGCATAAATTGGCAAAGATCTCCCTGTCGCGAAAGAACTCCGTGACCGGAATTAAAAGATCCTGTTGTAAGGCATCCTGTTCCTGTTTGTTTTCCCGTATAAATTTTAGATATTCCTCAGGGTCATTTATATCATTAAGCTCAACTCTGCGCAAGATCCTTCTTCGTATAGTAGTTTGTTTGTAATAGGTGAAATCTGCTCCTTTTCTTATACGCAGTAGGGCCAGGATTTGCCTGTAAATATCTATGTTTTCATTTTCTATTTGGTCCTCTGGTTCTTTTCCGTAGATACCATTGATCACTTCCAGGATCTTGCCCGGAATATCATTTGGCGGAAAAATAAAATCCACAATCCCTTCCTGCACAGCACTATTTGGCATTGAAGAAAATTCTGCTGTTTCCTCTGTTTGGGCAAAAGTGATGCCTCCCTGCTCTTTAATGGCTTTTAATCCCGCAGTCCCGTCAGACCCACTACCTGTAAGCACTACTCCAATTGCACGGGATTT
>DATHWA010000131.1:0-7582 GCA_035461025.1 Gillisia sp.
AGTAAGGGCCATTTGCTTATAGACCTCCGGTTCAATATTACCTATTTTTAGCAGGTCAAATCCGTTGGCTTTATGTTCCCTAACTATTTTATCGGCAGCTTCCGGTGTTGTGATCGCATCCTTACTCAGCCAGGGGCTTGCTGCAAAAATGGTGGGCCCCGGAAGTTCCCCGTTTCGAACTCTGTCCCGAAGCTGAAGCTGATAATTGGTACCCAGCATATTTCGTACCGTGGTAACTCCATTTGCGATGTACAGGAAGAGAACATCCTCTGCATACTGTGGCTGCTCCTCTCCAGGGATGTGTCCGTGCATCTCTGCCAACCCGGGGATAAGGAATTTTCCCTTGCCATCAATTTCCTGAGCACCTTGCACAATGGCTTTTTCTGCGGAAGGTTCTATGCTAACGATCCTGCCTTCCTCCACGACAACATGCTGGTCTTCAAGAATCTCCTCATTGTTCATCGTTATAACACTTACGTTTGTGAAAACATAAGATTTTAATTCTGAAGCAGATTGCTCTTGTGCAATAAGCGGTTGGCTGAATGGCAAGCAAAAAATAAGTAACACAGAAATTTTTCCGAAGCAGTTCATATTATTAGGTATGATTTTGAATATCACTAATTTACTTAAAAAGAAGGAATAATGGGAGGGGGATTATTAAGTTATGAGTTAAAAGTTATGAGTTATGAAGTTAAGGTTTATTTTTAGTAGTGATAAGAGAGAAGAGAGAAGAGAGAAGAGAGAAGAGAGAAGTGACAAGATGAACTTTTGGTGATTTCAGAAAAACATAAGGATGGAAAATTCCGGGTCTGTAAATAAGCCGGGAAGAGCATTGCTTGAAACATCTTTTGCTGAAATTACTATTTAGCTAACGAATCAAAATAAAAATTCCGCAGAATCGCTCTGCGGAATTTTAGATATTACTAAAGCTGCTGCTACCTACTTTGCATCCTTCAAAAATTGTCTCAGGATATACTGCAGGATTCCTCCATTGGTGTAATACGCTATTTCAATTTCTGAATCCAGCCTGGATTTTGCTTCGAATTCTATTCTTTCCCCGGTTTCTTTTTCTGCTGAAACCTTTATGATCTTGCCCGGATGAAGGTCTTCAGAAATCCCTGTAAAACTGAATTTTTCGTCACCTTTTATTCCAAGACTTTCAGCAGTTTCCCCGTTAGTGAATTCCAGGGGCATAACCCCCATTTGCATAAGGTTACTGCGATGAATACGCTCAAAACTTTCAGCAAGCACAACTTTTATTCCCAGTAAATTTGTCCCTTTCGCAGCCCAATCACGGGAAGAGCCACTGCCATATTCTTTCCCTGCGATTACAATTAACGGAGTTTTATCCTCTGCGTACTTCATTGCAGCATCATAAACCGTCATGGTTTCCCCGGTTGGAAAGTGGGTGGAATAGCCACCTTCCTTATCAGTGATCCTGTTTCTTATCCTCACATTAGCAAAAGTACCACGCATCATGACCTCATGATTTCCCCTGCGGGAACCATAGGAGTTGAAATCTTTTTGTTCAACACCCTTACTCTTCAGGTATTTACCGGCTGCAGAGGTATCCCTAAAAGCCCCGGCCGGGGAAATATGATCTGTAGTAACAGAATCGCCCAGCAACAACAACACTCTGGCATTCCTAATATCTTCAGGATTTTGCGGAATTTCAGAAAGATCTTTAAAAAAGGGAACTTCCTTTATATAGGTGGAATTATCTTCCCATATATATTCTTTCCCTTCAGCAGTAGAAAGATTTTTCCATTGTTCTTCACCTTCGAAGATCACATCATAAACCTGTTTGAAATCCTCAACCCTCATACTTTCCTTAATTGTGCGGTTGATTTCTTCCTGGGTTGGCCAGATATCCCTAAGGTAAACCGGTAGACCGTTGGGATCAAAACCAAGAGGATCATTGATGAGATCAATATCCACGCGGCCAACCAGGGCATATGCTACCACCAGCATAGGCGACATAAGAAAATTCATTTTCACCTGTGGATGCACCCTTGCTTCAAAATTCCTGTTTCCGGATAAAACTGATGCCACAACCAGCTCATTCTCATCTACCGCGTCTGCTATATGTTTTGGGAGCGGGCCGCTGTTTCCAATGCAGGAGGTACAACCATAACCCACGGTATGGAATCGCAGGGCATCAAGATCTTCAGAGAGGCCTGAGCGGTCCAGATAAGTGGTCACCACCTTAGATCCCGGTGCGAGGCTTGTTTTCACCCAGGATTTGGTTCGTAAACCTCTGGACAGGGCTTTTCTTGCTACAAGGCCTGCACCCACCATTACGGCGGGGTTTGAGGTATTGGTACAGCTTGTAATGGCTGCAATGACGATATTACCGTCGCTTAAATGATATTCTGCATTTTTATGTTTTATCCTTACAGAGCGCAATTCTTTTTCATTTTCTACAGCTACATCCGGGGATTCGTGTTCTTCATTTTCTGTAAACTCCGTTTGGGATCCTCCCTCTGCAAGCCAGCGGTTTTCCTGCCTGTCTTCCAGCGGGATGTAGTGCCGGGAGAATTCTTCACGCAACAACTCCTGGAATTTGGAGGCCAGATCCTCTACAAAGATCTTATCCTGTGGCCGCTTAGGACCTGAAACAGTAGGCCGTAGGCTTCCCAGGTCAAGTTCAGCTATTTCTGAATATTCTATATTTTCATTTCCTGTGCGCCATAATAAGTTATCCTCACAGTAATTTTTTACCAAATTTATTTGTTCCTGCGACCTGTTGGTCTTTCTCATATATTCCAAAGTTTGGTCGTCAATGGGGAAATAGGTTACTGTACAACCAAATTCCGGGGACATATTAGAAATGGTAGCCCTGTCTGTCACCGTAAGATGGTCCAGGCCATCACCAAATACTTCTACGAATTTTCCAACGACGCCAACATCTCGTAAGAGCCTTGTAATGGTTAGCACCATATCTGTTGCTGTACAGCCCTCGGGAATTCTTCCGGTGAGTTTTAAGCCCACCACCTGTGGGCAGGTAAAGTATACCGGCTGGCCCAGCATGGCTGCTTCAGCTTCAATACCGCCCACTCCCCAGCCCAGAACGCCAATTCCGTTCACCATAGGGGTGTGGGAATCGAGACCTACAAGGCTGTCCGGGAAAGCCCATCCATCTCGTACAATAACACCCTGGGCGAGATATTCGAGATTAACCTGATGGCATATTCCCATTCCGGGAGGGACCACAGTAAAATTATCCATTCCTTTCTGGCCCCATTTCAGCAGTTTATATCTTTCACTATTACGTTCATATTCCCGCTCCACATTTTTTTCTTCAGAATAATTTGTTCCGAAGTAATCTACCTGTACAGAATGATCTATCACCAGGTCTACCGGGATCACCGGATTGATCTTTGTACCATCGCCCCCTTTTCTTATTACTTCAGATCTTAGTGAGGCAATATCTACAACTGAAGGTACCCCGGTAAAATCCTGCATAAGCACCCTTGCCGGTTTGAAAGGGATTTCCTTATCTGTTCCCGCGGCATCCCAATGGGAGAGGGTATCAAGATGTTCATTGGTTATGGCAAATCCATCATGGTTGCGCAGTGCATTTTCCAGCAGGATGCGTATTGAAAAAGGCAATCTGCCTATATTCACTCCGGTATCCTCAAGTTTTCTAAGAGAGGCGATTTTAAAGTCCATTGTCTGTAAATTTTATTGAAAAGAATAATTTTCTGAAAATCAATTTTGCCTAATAAAATCCCTTTTTATAAGGTTTCCCGGCAGGCGATTCTTAAGGGGCCAATTTCCTTGTTATTGAAAGGCATATCAATTTACAAATTAAAAGCCGAAAAAGGATAAAATTGTCCTTAGGGGATTTAGGCTCCACAGGCATCTACCGCCAAGGTTCTTCAAAACCTCAATAAGTATAAAATAGTTACCTCTCTCAAAGGGCCACATGGCAGATTCTATTGTGAAAAATATTAATTGGACCGCCCGGTTATCGAAATTGTAAATGCGATAGACGGCGACGCGGTTTTCAGGAAATGCGTAATGGGACTCCACAGCTGTCCAGATTATCATCCCTGCCCAATGCATCATCAATATGCAGAAAACTGAAATAATTTACTGTCAACTTTTGAGCAAACCACAATTGGAAATATTGTTCTGGATCTTTTTGAAGGAAAGGCGTATTTAAAATGTTCAATCTATGCAAGTGCCAAAACTCTAAACACAAGAAATCCGAATAAATCCAGAAAAAACAAGATTAGAAGCACCTTCTTTAATGCTCAAAAAAAAACTGAAAATTTTACAACCTACAACCTACAACCTACAACCTACAAATGATAACATATAACACGTCCTATTCTCGCTCCTCTTTCCACTCTCCACTTTCTTTTTTCAACCCTACAACCTACAACTTTTCAACATATAACACGTCCCGACTATCCACTCTCCACTCTCCACTTTCACTCCACAAACTGACAACCGATAACCGACAACTGCTCTACTTCCACCAATTCCTCGTTACATATTTCTCGATTTCCACAATTATAAAAACGCAGAAACCGGCTAATCCGGGATATAACCAATATTCTAATGACAATGGCACTGTGAGAAAGAATTTGTTCATAAACGGCGCGTAAACAAACAACAATTGAAGGATGGTAAGAAGCCCCGCGGCATAGAACACGTATCGGTTTCCGAAGAAATCTTTACTAATGGCAGGACCTTTCATTTTTCTGCAGTTGAAAAGGTAAAATAACTGGCAACATACAAGGGTATTTACCGCTACAGTTCGGGCACCGCTTTCTTCGAGGCCAATGTTGAACATATAATGAAAGACAGCAAGGGTTAGGGATCCAATGATGATTGATACATAAATTATACGCCAAATGAACTGTTTACCAAGAATTGGCTGATTGGCTTTTCTTGGAAGTCTTTTCATCGTATTTTCCTCCATTGGTTCAAACGAAAGAGAAAGCGCCAGGGTCACAGCGGTGACCATATTAGCCCACAGGATCTGAGCCGGTGTTATGGGCATTATTATCCCCAGGAAAACTGCCGATATAAGAACCAGCGATTCACCACCATTAGTGGGCAGGGCAAAAAATAAGGCTTTTTTGATATTGTCATAAACCGTTCTGCCTTCTTTTATCGCATTTACAATGGTAGCAAAATTGTCATCTGCCAGCACCATTTCAGACGCATCTTTGGTTACCTCAGTTCCTTTGATTCCCATGGCAACCCCTATATTGGCTTTTTTCAAGGCAGGCGCATCATTCACCCCATCCCCGGTCATCGCACAAAGCAGCCCGTTTGCCTGCAGTGCTTTGACAAGTCTCAGTTTATGTTCCGGCGTAGTACGTGCATAAATACTGTGATTAAGGACAATATTTTTAAGTTCATCATCCGTCATTTCCTGTATTTCCTGTCCCGTTACCACATCTTCATAATCTTCAATTCCTATCTCCCTGCCAATAGACTGTGCAGTTAGGGCGTGGTCACCCGTGATCATCTTTACTTTCACCCCTGCGGTTTTACATTCTTTAATTGCCTGTACCACCTCTTCCCGGGGAGGGTCAATAATCCCGATTATGCCTAAAAATATAAATTCAGGTTCTTCGAGTGGTAAATTTATTTGAGTGGTTTCTTCGGGGGCCTTTCGAAATGCAGCACCCAGGATACGTTGTCCACCGGAGGCGACTTCATCCATTTTGTCCAGCCAGTATTTTTTATCAACCTCCTTTGGACCGTCATCCGTAAGTTGAAGGGAGCATTTTTCCAGTACCTTCTCTGGCGCACCGGTCATAAAGATCATCTTCTCATTATCAACTTTATTCAAAGTAGCCGTAAATTTGTGATCAGATTCAAAAGGGATGTTGTCCAGGCGTTCCGGTTTAAAATCCTCAAATCCGGCCTTGAGGCTTAAACTTAGCAATGCGGCTTCTGTGGGTGCCCCGGTAATCTCGTAATGGCCATCCTTGTTTTTGTTTATTTCTGAATTATTACAGGCACGAAGGCATTGCATAAATTTTGAGAAAACAGGATCATCTTCCACTTTAAGCTTTTGCTCATTGAGCAGGATATCACCCACGGGTTCATAACCTGTCCCCTCTATTGTATATTTTTTTTCTGAAGTGACCACTGTTTTTGCCGTCATTTCATTTTTTGTGAGGGTTCCGGTTTTATCTGAACATATTACGTTTACAGATCCCAGGGTTTCAACTGAAGGTAATTTTCTAATGATAGCCTTTCTTTTGGCCATTTTTTGCACCCCTATGGCCAGGGTGATAGTCATAATTGCCGGTAAACCTTCAGGAATAGCAGCAACTATTAACCCAATTGAAGCAAGAAATAGTTCCGTATGGGAGTAATCTCTGAAGAAGTAACCAAAGGCAAAAAAACCGGCTGTAATTGCCACGATAACTAAAGAAAGCCATTTGCTGAATTCCTCAATTTGTTGGAGAAGGGGAGTAGTGATCACCTGCACGTTGGTCATCATCTTATTGATCTTACCAAGCTCAGTTACTGCACCGGTTTCCACTACTACAGCTGTAGCTTTCCCGTAAACAACGGTGGTGCCGGAAAATCCCATCCCCGTACGATCTCCCAACAGGGCTTCCTGTTTCACGGGATCTGTATTTTTCTCTACGGCCTCTGCTTCCCCGGTAAGCGGCGATTCTTCCACCTGGAAATCCCTTGATTTAATAATACGAACATCTGCCGGGATCTTATCACCAGATTTTAACTTTACTATATCTCCCGGCACCAGGTCCTTTGCTTCAATATCTTTTTGTTTCCCGTCCCTTATTACCAGGGCGTGCAGGGAAAGCATATTGCGAATTCCTTCCAGGGCTTCTTCTGCTTTTCCTTCCTGGATATATCCAATAATGGCATTTACCATGACTACCACAACAATAACCCAGGTATCTATCCAGTGATCCATAAGGGCTGTGATTACAGCGGCAATAATGAGTATATAAATCAGCAAATTGTTGAACTGAAGCAGGAAGCGTTTTAGTTCAGATTGTTTTTTTCCTTTTGGTAACTCATTCAGACCATATTTTTCCTTTCGTTTAAGGACTTCTTCTCCCGTAAGACCTTGCTCAAAATTTGTATTTAACTGTTCTTTTACCTCCCCGGGAGTGAGAGTATGCCAGTGATGGCCGGTAGATTTATTTGAATTGTTTTCCATATAGTTCCCGTTACAAAGTGAGCAGGTATTCATTTTGATCAGGGGATCTTTTAAAATCCCTCTAATAAGTCACCTTAAATTTACAATTTTAAAGGAGAAAACTGGTTAAGAATCAGCTGATAAGGATCAGAAAATAGAGGAATTTTAATTAGAATATCGAGAGGGGAGAAGAGAGAAAAGAATTAGGTGACAAGAAACAGGAGACAAGCACCAAATTCAAATCCCAAATCCCAAATCATTGGTGTCCGGGAAAAGAATCTAGATCGCTTCTAGAATCTAGAGCCTCGACTAAAATCTTAACACTTGTAAAAGAGCGAATTATCGTTCTTGGAGATTTTGGATCTAAAATATTTCGGAAAATTAAAAAGTTTCGTAGCAGAGCAAGAACCAAGAGACAAGACAAGAGGCGTGGGT
>DATHWA010000132.1:0-4958 GCA_035461025.1 Gillisia sp.
GGATGCTAATCTTTGGACAGATTTTAATGTAGGTGAAGATTCTAAGAAAAATAGTGAGACACCAAATATCGCGGCTAATTGCGGTAATTAGTAAGATTTCAAACCATTGAAGGGCCTACGGGCCCTTTTTTTATTCTCCTGCTCCAAATTATCTTTAGCTAAACCAATGAGAGGAGCTCAGGAGAGGCATCTTTGACTCTCCTGAGCTCCTCCGCGCAATTCGCATAAATCCGCGTAATCAATCCGCAACAAACCAACAACCCCTCCCCCTTCCATCTCCCGATTCACGAACACACCAATCTCCGCCCGAAATTAGATTTTCAATTATGCCAAAACCATTAGTAATACTATCTTTGCTCCCTGAAAAAATCATTTGATGAAAATCTCTTACAACTGGCTTAAGCAATTCATAAAACTACCCGGGAATCCGGAAGAAACCGGCCATTTACTTACAGATCTTGGCCTGGAAGTGGAAGGTATCCAAAAATTCCAAAGTGTAAAGGGAGGCCTTGAAGGCATCGTCACAGGTCATGTGGTGGAATGCGGACCTCATCCTAATGCCGACAGGCTGCAGCTTTGTAAAATAGATACCGGGAATGGGGAATTGCTGCAAATTGTATGTGGGGCACCAAATATTGCTACAGGACAAAAAGTACCGGTTGCTACCATAGGAACTACCATGTATGATGATAAAGGGCAGCCATGGGAGATCAAAAAAGGAAAGATACGCGGGGAAGCCAGCGAAGGAATGGTATGCAGCGAAAGCGAACTTGGACTGGGAACCAGCCACGATGGAATAATGGTACTGCAGGATGATCTTAAGCCGGGATTACCTGTTTCAGATATTTTTGAGATTGAAAATGACCATGTTTTTGAAATTGGACTTACACCTAACCGGGCCGATGCTATGAGTCACTGGGGAGTTGCCCGCGACCTTAAAGCAGGCTACCAGCAGCAGGACCTTAGCCTGGAACTTATCACGCCATCGGTAAGCAGTTTTCATGTTGACAGCAGAAGCTTCAGGATCCCGATCACAGTTGACGATTCTTCCCTGGCACCAAGGTATTGCGGATTAACAATTTCAGGCATCACAATCCAGGAGTCCCCACAGTGGCTTCAGAATAGATTGAAAGCTATCGGGATAAATCCTAAGAACAATATTGTAGATATTTCCAACTACGTGATGCACGAGCTGGGACAGCCACTTCACTTCTTTGATGCAGATAAGATCACGGGGAACGAGATTCGCGTAAAAACTTTACCTGCAGGGACCAAATTCACTACCCTGGATGAAGTGGAAAGAGAACTGCACGAGGAAGATCTTATGATATGTGATGCAGAAAAGCCTCTTGCACTTGCAGGGGTGTTTGGAGGACTTGGTAGTGGAGTTACAAGTGAAACTACAAAGATCTTTCTTGAGAGCGCTTATTTTAATCCTGTAAGCGTGCGTAAAAGCGCTAAAAGACATGGGCTTAACACAGATGCCTCTTTTAGGTTTGAGCGCGGTGTAGATCCTAATATCACAGAATACGCTATAAAAAGAGCCGCGCTTCTTATAAAGGAGCTGGCCGGCGGAGAGATCACCAGCGATATAGATGACCTCTACTTCAGGAAGATCGAAGATTTCCAGGTGTTCCTTACGTTTGGAAAAGTGAATAAACTTATAGGACAGAACCTTGCAGAAGAGACCATCAAGTCTATTCTTGCCTCTCTGGAGATAAGGGTAAACAATGTAACCGAAACCGGAATGGGCCTTACCATTCCCTCCTATCGCGTAGATGTGCAGCGGGAAGCCGATGTTATTGAAGAGATCTTAAGGGTTTATGGCTATAACAATATAGAATTCGGGACCAAGTTCAATGCTTCGGTTTCCAACTCTACTAAATTTGAAGATTATAAACTTCAGAATATAATATCCAATCAGCTGGTTGGCCAGGGTTTTTATGAAACTATGGCCAATTCCCTCACTTCGCCTGCTTACACTAAATTAAGTGAAGAGGTAAAGGAGGAATATAATGTTGATATTCTTAATCCGTTAAGCCAGGATCTTTCAGTAATGAGACAGTCTTTATTGTTCCCCGGCCTTGAAGCAGTGAGTTACAACCTTAACAGGAAGCAGGAAAATCTTAAGCTGTTTGAATTTGGAAAAACTTATCATAACTATCCCGGCGGCAGAGAGGAAAGCAAGCATTTAAGCATATTTGTAACCGGCAGTCGTCATCAGGAAAACTGGAACACGACGGCATCTACAGGAAACTTTTTCTTTATAAAGGCAATCCTTCAGCAGCTATTCGAAAGACTGGGGATCAATAATCCCGGGTTTGGAGAGGTGAAGTCTGATGTGTTTTCTGAAGGGCTTTCAATAACCTTCGGAAAAAAGAAACTGGCAGATTTTGGAGTGGTGAAAAAAGCAGTATTAAAGCATTTTTATATTGGCCAGGAAGTGCTTTATGCCGATCTTAATTGGGACCTGGTACTGGAAACGGCAAAGGCGCAGAAGATTAAGTTCAGTCCAATTCCGAAGTTCCCGGTTGTTCGAAGGGACTTTGCATTGTTGCTGGATAATGAGATTAAGTATCAGCAAATAAAAGATATAGCAGTTCAAACCGAAAAGAAATTGCTGAAAGAGGTAGACCTTTTTGATGTATACCAGGGGAAGAATTTACCCGAGGGCAAAAAGAGCTACGCGGTGAGCTTTATGTTCCAGGACGAGCACAAAACCTTAACCGATACTCAGGTGGATAAGATAATGAAGAAGTTGCAGCAACGTTTTGAAAAGGAGTTGCAGGCGGAATTAAGGTAAAAACCTTCATTTATAAAATCGAAAAAAGGCATTTTCAATAATAGAAAGTGCCTTTTTTCTTCAGTAAAAAACCTAAACAATCAATTAATTACCTGGCAATAAAACTGTATCCAGTACGTGGATCACTCCGTTGGACTGGTTTAGATCTGCTGCAGTTATTGTGGCAACATTCCCCGCCGCATCTTTGATCTTTACATTCTGGCCTTCCATCATTGCAGTAATAGTTCCTCCGTTTACTGTTTCAAAAGTTGCGGTTCCATTTCCTTTTTCGATGGCCGCTACCACATCTCCGGCTTTAAAGTCGCCCGCAACAACATGATAAGTCAAAATTCCCTGCAGCATTTGTTTGTTCTCCGGCTTTAATAGGGCTTCCACAGTTCCTGCAGGTAGTTTTTCAAATGCAGCATTTGTTGGTGCGAAAACGGTAAATGGCCCTTCGCCCTGTAATGTTCCTGCAAGATCTGCAGCTGTAACGGCAGCAACCAGCGTGGTGTGGTCGGCAGAATTCGATGCGAATTCAACGATATTGGTGTTAGAAGCTGTTTTTTCTCCTTTTTCCGTACCGGATTTCTTCATCGACAATTCCTGTGCATTCAGGGAGCCGCTAAATGAAATAGCAGCAGCCAGCATACTCATTGTGAATAATTTAAAAATTTTCATAGCGTAATTTTTTTTGTTATTTCAAAGTAAAAGAGTCCCCGTTTGGACGCTTCTTAATTAATATAGAATTGGCACTACTTTAACAGCCGTTTCAGATCTCAAAAATTAAATTACACCTTGATAGATTTTACACTTTGTAACTTCAAAATCAATTCTTTAACTTAGTGGCTACCAAGAATGATGATGATGAAATTTCGCCCTACCCATATCCCCGATAAGATCCTGGAAGCTCGCCGGAAACGCATTCCTGAAGAAGCTTTACTAACCAGGGTGCAGGAGATCTTTGAAGAACAGGCAAGGCTGGACGTGGAAATAACCGCCAGGCTTCTGGAAAAAGAGGAGAATGATTCCAACCATTTTAATTTTGATAAACTGGAAGCCCACAGGATCTTTCATCTAAGTGATATCGAAAAAATTTGTATTGAATACCGCCTACGGTTCCTTAATTCGGCGTATTTCAAAGCTGCAATGCCATATGAAGCATTAATCAGGATCAAACAGCTGGAGAAGGAGCATCAAACAACATTGAAGGGGTTCCGTATAATGGCACCGGCTACTCTTTTTAAACTGGAAAATGCAGATGATCCTTTATTGTTTGCCCCTATGGGAAATGATTATTATTACCTTATTCACTCCTGGGGAAAGGATCTGCACCCTTTACGAAAATTACTGATGTGGCCTTTCAGGCACCTGGAGAATTTCATGTTTTTCTTGCTGGTCCTTAGTTTGTTTCTCACCTTCCTAATTCCAAATGGAATGTTTAGCAAGGAACAAACCACCACGGAATTCTTCATTATATTCTTTTTTATGTTTAAGTGGGTCACTGCCCTCGCAATTTTCTACGGATTTAAATTTGGAAAAAATTTTAGTTCGGCCATCTGGCAAAGCAAGTATTATAATGCCTAGAAAGTTAAACTCTTTTTAAAAACCCGATTCTTATCAATGCTAATATGTACCTTAGTTATTCAACTAAACTAACATGAGTACAGAAGAAAACTATAAAAGGGTTTATACAGGATCTGAGCCAAACGTACAGTATCTCCAGGAGATCTTTGATAAGGCGGGAATTTCCTCCCGTGTAAGAAATGATTTTGACTCCGGTCTACGGGCCGGCTTTGGGGGCGGGATGAGAGACCAGGTTTTGCTATTCGTTATCAACTCTCATTATGATGAGGCACTGAAGATCGCTCAAACCACCTTCCCTGAGGATTACCAGGAAGCAGAAGACTTCGAAGATGGAGAATAGAGAAAACACACCACAGGAAGACAGGCCGCTGGAAAACGAACCCCTGGAAACCACCCCACAAGAAAGCAGAACGCGCGAAAGCAGGGTTAGGGAAAGCAAACCAACAGGAAGAAAAAATATCTGGAACCTTATTCTGGGAATTATATTTCTTGGTTACGGAAGTTACCGCTTATATGTACTTTCTGTTTCTGCAGAAGGTGGAGAGACCTTAAGTTATGTACTGGCAATTGCCTTTGTGATCTTTGGATT
>DATHWA010000133.1:0-5386 GCA_035461025.1 Gillisia sp.
AAACAAGTTCAGCATGACGGTGCGAGAGGGTTGTTGAAAATATTAACGACCTCCTTGACGTCACCCTGGATTTATTTCAGGGTCTGGTGGGTTAGGACTTCGGGATTGGCGAGGAAGGTGGAAGATATCAAGGTTGTTGGCCGGTATTAGAGATTCGCTGGATGTCATATTATATGAGCAATGGCAGGTGAGTTTAGGTTCAGTGGGAGGATATTTTTCAGTATAAGACGTTAGATGCTGAAACAAGTTCAGCATGACGGTGCCAGAGCGTGGGGAGGTGTGAAAACGCCTCCTTAACGTCACCCTGAATTTATTTCAGGGTCTGGTGGGTTAGAAATGTGGGACTGGCGAGGACGGTGGAGGTTATTCCGAATCTCAGCACGAAGTTTAGAAGTTACTTTGTCCCGTTAGGGACCAAATATGGGTAGAAACGAAATGAACGAAATTTTCCCGTGCCTTTAGGTACGGCATATAATATGTTCGCTATATTCTGTACCTACGGCACAGGTTACCTTCCTGGAATTTTTTTTTCTACCAATAGTTAGTCCCTACGGGACAGAATAAAGAGAAATCTAATTGCAAATGACCCTTTGATGTCTTAGCAAGTGGGCAGTGGCGAGTGATTACTGGTTCAGTGGGAGGATATTTTTCAGTATAAAACGTTAGATGCTGAAACAAGTTCAGCATGACGGTGCCAGAGCGTGGGGAGATGTAAAATCGCCCTCCTTAACGTCACCTTCAGCAAGACGGTGCCAGAGCGTGGGGAGATGAGAAAACGCCCTCCTTAACGTCACCCTGAATTCATTTCAGGGTCTGGTGGGTTAGAACTGCGGGATTCACGAGGACGGTAGAGGTTGCAAGTCTTTGGCTGTCTTTAGAGATTCGCTGGGCGTCATAGTATATGAGCAATGGCAGGTGAGTTTTAGGTTCAGTGTGAGGATGATCTTAAGTATAAGACGTTAGATGCTGAAACAAGTTCAGCATGACGGCGTGAGAGTGTGGGGAGGTATGTAAAAGTTCAGGTTCCCGTTACTACAATTAACCGCCCTTTCCATACGGTGAGTTTTTAGGGTTTAAAGAGTTAGAACCCGGAGATTTCTCTTCCGTGATATTGTTGGAGATTAATTATTCGCAAAATCTCGCTAATTTTGTGCAAACCCGATTTTTCAGATTAAATTCAACAAAATTTTTAGCTTGAGGATCTTAAGCCATATTTTCTTCCTTCTTTATTTCTCCATTGCTATTGGCCAGGAACTACCCCCTGTAATTAATTTTGATCCCAATCAATACGAGGGTGGGAATCAAAACTGGATGGTTTCCCAGGCTCAAAGTGGTAATATATACATTGCCAATAGTACCGGCCTGCTGGAATATACCGGGGAAAAGTGGAATTTGTATCCTATCCCCAATAATACGATAGTTAGAAGTGTAGAGGTTGCGGGTGACCGGATTTATACCGGAGCATATATGGAAATTGGCTACTGGGAAAAATCCGGAACGGGTAAATTGTACTATACCAGTCTACTGCCCACATTTCCCGAACCCTTAAAGGACGGGGAGCAATTCTGGCATATACGGCATATTGATGAATTCCTGGTATTTCAAAGTTTTGAGGGTCTTTATCTTTATAATCCTTCGAATGACAGGATAACAAAAATAGAAGTTCCCCAGGCCGCAATAACCAATTTGTTTAAAGCCGGAAATGATATGTATTTCCAGGTAATGGCACAGGGCCTTTACACTATACAGGGGAATACAGAGCAACAGGTAATTCCGCCGGAACAACTGCAGCAAATTGAAGTAATGCATATTACTAAGAGGGAGCAGGGCTTAATAATAATTAGCAGGGATGGCAATTTTTACGAATGGGACGGGCAGGACCTCCGGGGAAGTCTACCGTCCTTAACAAATGAATTGCAAGGGAAAAGTATTTTTTCTGCAATTGATCTTCCGGGAGATGAATATCTTTTGGGAACGGTAGAAGGCGGTATATTTCATTTGGATAATGAAGGCAGGTTGATTAATCGGTTTAATCAGGAAAACGGCCTTATTAATAATACGGTGCTTCATCTTTTCCTGGACAGGGAAAATAATATTTGGGCAGGCCTGGACCACGGACTGGCTGTTATCAACCTTGAATCACCATTACAATCCCATCAGGATATTTACGGACAATTGGGATCTGTTTATGCCTCCTTTCAAAATGAGACCCATCTTTACCTTGGAACAAATCAGGGTTTGTTTTTTCGAGGAAATGAGGAAAAAGGTTTTAATTTTATAGAAGGAACCAATGGGCAGGTATGGAGCCTCCAGTTTTTAGATGGTCATCTTTTTGCAGGTCATAATAACGGAACTTTCCTTATAGAAGAAGAAACTGCTACCAGGATCTTTGACCGTACGGGCACCTGGACCGTCACCCGGGCGATAGGGGCACCGGGTTATTACCTTCAGGGTCATTACAACGGCCTTAGTCTTTTACAATTTTTAGACGGGGAATTTATGGATTTGGGCATGCTCCCGGACTTCCCACATTCTTCAAAGTTTCTTGTTCAAACCGGAAATGGGGAACTCTGGACCGTAAATGAACATAAGGGGATTTTTCAGCTTCAGGTTGACCCGGAGAAAAGGGAGCTTTCTGTTTTAAAGAATTTCACTTTTGATTCTATCTCCGGAATTAATTCCAGCATTTTTACTTTTAATGATAGCCTATATTATTCCGCCAGGGAACAATTGTTCAAATATGATCCCGCAAAGGAAGAATTCACAACTCATAGTGATCTTGCCGGAATTTTTGAAGAAAAAGAGCTTATTTCAGGAAAAGTAGTTACTACCGGGGATGGGAAATTATGGAGTTTTTCAGAAAATGCAGTTTTCAATGTCGAAGTTTCCGGCTTTAGTAATACGTATCGCACAAATTCCTTCTATTTACCCAGGGAATTAAGAAATATCACCCTTGGCTATGAGAATATTTCCCTTCTCCCCGATAATATGATCCTCCTTGGAATTTCCAACGGATATTTAAAATTCCAGCAGGATTTCCCTGAACCGGAAACTTATGAACTCAGGATAAATGAAATAACAGCCTCTGCTTTAGATCAAGACCCTAAAGAGCTTGATCTTGATGGGGTAAATGCTTTTCATTACAAAACCAATAATGTCAATTTTCAATATAGTATTCCTGTATTTCATAAATTCTACAGGCCGGAGTACAGTTACCGGTTGGTTGGACTTAGCCGGCAATGGAGTCCCTGGACAGATAATTCCTCTGCGTCCTTTACCAATCTTTCATTCGGGAATTATGATTTTGAAGTTAGAGGAAGGATTGGAGATAAGGATACAAACACTGCAAAATATTCCTTTAAGATTTCCAGACCCTGGTATATAAGCTATACCGCTCTGGCAGCTTACTTTTTATTATTCCTCCTGCTTTTGGTCCTTATCAATAAGGCTTACAAAAGGAAACACCTTAAACTTATCAGGAAAAATGAAAAGGAACTTCGAATGAAAAATCTTGAGGCTGAAAAAAAGATCATTGAGCTTCAAAATGCACAGCTGGAAAAGGATATGGAAAGCAAGAATAAGGAACTGGCTGTTTCAACGATGAGCCTTATAAAGAAGAACGAATTTCTAAGCAGCATTAAAGAAAAACTGAAAGATTCACAGGGCTCCAGAGAGGTCTCTTCTGTAATTAAGACTATCGATAAGGACATAAGTGAAGAGGATAACTGGAAGTTCTTCAAGGAGGCTTTTAATAATGCCGATAAAGATTTCTTTAAAAAGATTAAATCCGGACATCCCAATCTTACCGCAAATGATTTAAAGCTCTGTGCTTATTTAAGATTGAACCTTACCTCCAAGGAAATTGCTCCCTTGCTAAATATTTCTGTAAAAAGTGTGGAAATAAAAAGATATCGTTTGCGTAAAAAGATGGAATTAGACCATGATGTGAATCTCGTGGATTATATTCTGGAGATTTAAGCTTTACATATTCCAAAAACACCTCTACAACACCTCTACATCGCCCGTATATTGGGACACACCTCAAAATTTATTTAAGACTTATAATTTCACGCAGTCGTCCGCTAATTGTGTCTTTGCAGTCTATTTAATACATCTCAGGCTGTTTTATTACAAATTTTCTCTCTCTGTATATTTTTTGTAAAGGTGGCATTTAGAAAATCTTAACATAAGCTGCATATCTTGCTGTAGCAATTTAAACTTATAGTCTAATGAAGAAATTCACATGTTTTATAATTGCCCTTTTTGGTGGGGTGTTGTCCATGTTTTCTCAATCGTTTTCGGTTGAAGGAAATGTTGTAGACGACTCTAATATGCCATTGCCGGGGGTTAATGTTTTAGTCAAGGATCAAAGCCGAGGAACTACCACAGATTTTGATGGAAATTTTTCCCTTGCCAATGTTTCAGCAGGGGATGTCCTGCAATTCTCTTATGTAGGATTTATTCCGCAGGAGATCACTGTAACCGGTGATGCTTTTATTGAAGTAACGCTTCAAACAGATTCAGAATCTCTGGATGAGGTTGTAGTAATTGGGTATGGTACGCAGCAACGACGGGATGTTACCGGAGCTGTTTCTGTTGTTTCCAGTAAAACGATTGATGACCTGCGACCAATTAAAATTGAGCAGGCCTTACAGGGAACTGCAGCCGGGGTAAATGTTTTGCCGTCTTCCGGAGCACCGGGTGCAGGGATCAACATCAATATTAGAGGTATTGCTTCCAACAGTGTGAACGGCCCACTTGTATTAATAGACGGTTACCAGGGAGATCTTGGAACCCTAAACCCAAACGATGTGGAATCCATTTCCATTCTTAAGGATGCTCAGGCAGCCATTTATGGTATTGCAGGAGCAAACGGGGTGGTGCTCATCACCACAAAATCCGGGACTAAGAATACGGCTCCTACTATACAGTATGATGCCTACCTGGGAATCCAGGAAACCAGTAGAAGAGTACCTCTATTAAATGCAACAGAATACGCATTACTTCTTAATGAAGCTTATACCAATAACGGACAGGCATTACCTTATCCAAATGTGAGTGGCCTGGGTGCGGGCACAAACTTCCAGGATGCTGTTTTTGATACAGCCCCTATTCAAAGCCACAACCTTACCTTATCTGGTGGATCTGAAAGAGTTACGTACTCTGTAGGTGGATCGCATTTATACCAGGAAGGGATCGTGGGAGCAGAAAAATCTGATTTTACCAGAAGCACCGCGAGATTCAACCTGGGTATTGATATTTCAGATATGTTTGACTTCACTGCCAACTCTATCTATACAAATATTGACAGACGCTCCATTAACGAAGGAGGGCTTGGGTCTGTGCTTTTCAACGCACTTAATATGGCACCTACTTTTGCTTTGGA
>DATHWA010000134.1:0-3304 GCA_035461025.1 Gillisia sp.
TAAAGGTTTTTAGGTTGTAGGGAGAAAAAAGTGGAGAGAGGAGAGAGGAAAGTGGATAGTTGGGACGTGTTAAAGGTTGTTTTCAGTTTGGCGGTTGTAGGCTGAAAATGGTTGTAGAATTTGTGAAGTGGAATTCTGGAAGCGGCAGAGGTGGTAGTGTGTAACAATTATCTCGATAGATGTCTTGTTTCTTGTCTCTTGATTCTTGTTTCTTTTTAAAGGTTTTTAGGTTGTAGGGAGAAAAAAGTGGAGAGAGGAGAGAGGAAAGTGGATAGTTGGGACGTGTTAAAGGTTGTTTTCAGTTGGCGGTTGTAGGCTGAAAATGGTTGTAGGATTTGTGAAGTGGAAGTCTGGACGCGGCAGAGGTGGTAGTGTGTAACAATTATCTCGATAGGTGTCTTGTTTCTTGTCTCTTGATTCTTGTTTCTTTCAAACTCCGTGAAACTCTGTGTCGTACTCCGTTTCCTCCGTGGTTAAATAAAGAGTATACTCGAAAAAAATGAGAATGGGTCCTGCCATATTGCAGTCCGGTAAAATAGGAAGGAATGTTCGTTAGTCCCGCAACTTAGCATACAAATCCACACTTATAAAATTTCCATTTTTGATCTCGCAGTCCCTCATTCTTCCTTCGTAGTCAAAATGGAGCTTTTTCAGTGCCTTTGCTGAGTTTTCATTTCCCACTTCTACATATGCTTCAATTCTATGCAAGTCCAGGGAGGTAAAGGCATAATCCAAAATCGCGGTCACGGCCTCACTAACATAACCTCTACTCCAAAATTCCGGTAAAAGCCAATAGCCAATTTCAGCTTTCTTATGTTCTTTCTGAAGATCATTAAAACCCGCGGCGCCATAGAAGACATCCCCCTCCAAAGAAGAAATTGCCCACCAAATCCCGGTACCTTTTTCCAGCAATTCCCTGTACCAGGTCATTTGTTCTTTTGTGGATTCCCTGCTGTTATAATTGACCCCATAATATTTGATAACCTCCGGATGCGACAATCCCCTGAAAATATTATCAAGATCCTTTTCCTGAATTTGCCTGAGAAGTAATCGTTTTGTTCGTATTTCGGGGAACGGGGTCATGAGTTATCAGTTGTCGGTTGTCGGTTAAAAAATGTTGTAGGTTGTGGGTTGTAGGTTGAAAAAAAGTTGTCAGTTGTCGGTTAAAAAAAGTTCTTTCTGGCAATTGTCTTGACTCTTGTCTCTTGTTTCTTGGATCTTATCTTACCCTGTCCTCTGTCCACCCTATCAACGACAATACTGAAATCTCAATTCTCATATCTCACTACTCATATCTCAATACTCATATCTCAAATCCCCATCTCCTCCATCTGCAGCCTATAATCATACTGCAGGTCCTCATGCAGGCCTTGCAGTGTTTTATTGATAGAGATCACCTGCCTGTCATATAGATTCTGCATCGCAGGGTTTCTTTTGATCGAGGGTGAAAAATTCTTCAGCTTAAAACAAAAATACATCAGCAATTCCACTTCCGTATCTTTCTTGCCTGAATAACGGATATATTTTTTGACAAGCCTCTGGATCTTCCGAATGCTTTTTTTACTGTAAAACCAGGTTTTGATATTTATATCATCAAACAATTCATCTACTTCCTGTTTTACATTTTCAATGTATGCAACCTCATCGCCCGACTCAAACAGAAGATAAGTGAGCAATTCCTTGTTCTCCTTTTTAAATTTGGACAGCCGAAGGCATAGCTCCAGAAGGTCCTCCCGGGAGCGAAAGTTGAGTTCTTTTTTAAGCTGACTTACCGTAGCGGCTTTCATATGAGATCTGTGATTTCCCTGCAAGTTAAGAAACTTGCTAATCTGTCACCACCCGGATTTCATATACTTCATAAATTTCCTCCCGGTATGGATAGTTCATATTTTTCTTTAAATGGTCTATGACTGCCCTTTTAAGAGCCTCGTCTTGTATAACTGTATCCTTTCGCAGGATAGTAGCTTCGAACCTTGCCAGGGACCTGTTATCCCTTTTTACATTGCTGAAGGTTACATCTTTGTTCAGCACCTGTATATAGTTGATTTTATCAAGTTCCGCATCCAGGACTTCGGCCAGTTCGGTATTCATGCTGGCCTTGCGAAGAAATGGCGGCTGGCTGAACTGCCAGTACATCATCCCGGCAATGCCGAACAGCGCGACCAGGCTGGTGATAATAACAGTTTTATAATTTCCTTTCAGGAATCTAACTCCTTTAGGCGTCACATTTCCGTAGAAATAAAAGACCAGGGTAGCTGCCAGGTGTATTCCAAGCAATTGCAATATTATCCGGAAAAGGCTACTAAGTACCACCGGCCAGTCCATCATATACAAGCCCACCCCTACCAGTCCTACAGGTGGTGCGAGAGAAGCTGCTACAAGGATGCCCACTGCCGCACCGGAAACAAGGCTGTCTCTTTCTGACTGGCATATATTTACAGCTCCGGCAAAGCCGGAGATCAACGGCAGGAAAAGCGCAAATTTTGATACCTGGCTTATCTCTTCCATTAATGGGGTCAGGGTTTTAAGCGGAAAAATTACCGTGAGTATAAAGCTGGCTATTAGACCTGTAATTATCGCAAGTCCGTATCGCATTAGGCTGGACTTAAGTAAGGGCATTTTTCCTGCAGAGGTTGCCAGGGCCGCATTCATCGCCGGTCCGGCAAAAGGTGCAACCAGCATTGCCGCGACCAGTAAATATGTGGTGGTGGTAAAAAGTCCTATCCAAACAATGATCCCGGCCGCCAGGGAATATCCAAAAAGTCCAAACATGGACCCCACACTTTGTATCCCGCCCAGGTAGATCTCCAACGAACTTTTAGGCTGCACATCTGCCACCTGTTCGGGAGATTCTGAAGCAGGAGGGTACATTGTTATTACTCCGCGTGGGATGAGACTTATCTCCGGCTCCTCAAATTCATCGATTTGTTTTAGAAAATCATTCACCCTTCTATTAGGGAGGTTAACTATGAACACGTCATAATTTTCTTCGGGAAGGTGGATTGTATTTTTACCGTGAAAATTCTCCACAGTCTCCAATACTTTATCCTTATGTCCCTTCGGCAATTTGATTGTTAGCTGGCGCATAGATTTTTTTGGCTATATCTGAACTGGTAGTTTGAAACGAGCGGTGAGGGCGCGTCCGGGCTCAGGTATACATTGATCCATTACAAGGTAAAAAATATGCAGCCAATAGCAGGTGGCCTTAAGGTAGTTTTAGGGAATTTCTTCGGAAAGATTTAATTCTCTTTAACCTCAACAATCTCTGAATGAGCCATAAAGGAATCCTGAAATCTCTCTATTT
>DATHWA010000135.1:0-9888 GCA_035461025.1 Gillisia sp.
AACAATTAAAATCTACATATGAAAGTATATAAAATTCTTTTTCTTGCTTTTTTGGTTAACCTTGGACTGGTTTCCTGCGGCGAGGATGCAGATGATGTGGGACCTAAGCCCCCCGGCACCGGTGGTGGAGATGAGACGAGAGATCTAACCATTGAAAAATTTGCCTGGAGAGGAATGAATAACATCTATCTGTATAAGGCCGATGTTCCGGAACTTGGCAATGATTTTTTTGCGAGTACTGTTGAACGGGATGAATTTCTAGAAGGATTTTCAACTCCTGAAAATCTTTTTTATGATGGCCTTGTGGCTCCTCAGGATAGGTTTAGCTGGATAGTAGATGATTATGTAGAACTTGAAAATTCATTTAGTGGCATAAGTACAACTACCGGGATGAACTACTCGCTTGGAACATATGGAGAAAACGGAAATATGGTTTTTGGGGTTGTGCGTTATATTATGCCGGGAACGTCTGCTGAAGAAAAAGGTGTGAAACGGGGAGATTTGTTCACCAAAATTAACGGGGAATCAATGACCATCAACAATTACAGCTCATTACTTGCCCCGGATGTTCTTAATGTAACCCTAGCGAAAATCGAAGGAAATACTATTTCTGATACTGAGGAGGTGGTATTAACCAAAGCTGTCTATAATTCAAATCCTGTATATATTAAAACGACGATTGACCTTGACGGAATAAAAGTGGGTTATTTAATGTATAACAGTTTTACAGATGATTATGACGAAGACTTAAATGATGCCTTTGCTTATTTTATAGCTGAAGGGGTTGAAGAATTAATTCTTGATGTTCGCTATAACGGTGGAGGTTCTGTGAGAACTGCTACAGATCTTGCTGCCATGATCACCGGCCAATTTCCGGGTGAAATCTTTCTTAAGGAAGAATGGAACGCCGATTACCAGGCACATTTTGAGAGAACAAATGCAGCAAGGCTGATAAATAAATTCAATACCACTTTGTCAACCGGAACCGCTATTAATAGCCTTAATCTGGATAGGTTGTATGTATTGACTACTTCTAGATCTGCATCTGCAAGCGAGCTTATAATTAATGGGTTGGAACCTTATATAGATGTTATACAAATTGGCCAGAAAACAACAGGTAAATTTACTGCCAGTACAACTCTCTATGATTCCCCAAATTTTGGAAGGCAAAATGCAAATACTACACATACATATGCATTACAACCACTTATATTTAAATCAATAAATGCAAATGGGGTATCAGATTATGTAGATGGTTTAATCCCGGATTTTGAATTTGAAGAAGATATTAGAAATTATGGGGTTTTAGGGGACGCAAATGAACCTTTGCTAAACGCTGCTCTTAACTACATACAGGGTAACAGGATCTCAATGCCGGAAGGGTTCAAACCTTTTAATATTGTAGGGGAAAGTGGAATGGAATTGCCCACTTACCAAAGAATGTATGTAAAGGATTTACCTGAGCTTATTAATATAAGAGAGTAAAAATTAAATTTTGAATAAATAAAATGGCCGGCCGGAGATAAACTCCGGCCGGTTTTTTTTTGTGAAACCTTTACTGCTACTTTTTTGTAATTTGCAGGAATCAGAATCAGTGGCATAATTTATGAATACATTTAAGAAGCTGTTAGTCATAGATTTAATCCTTTATTTTTTTACAAAGCGTGAAGCGCAGCTCTTAATCCCCCCTTTTTAAAACTGATATATCTTTTATATGAAAAATATAAAAATTCTTTTTTTAAGTCTTTTCGTCGGGAGTGTACTTACCTCCTGCTCCAATGATTCTGAAGATTTTACAGATAACCCGGCAGTCACAGCTACCACAGAAGAAACTTCGAAAGAGCTGGATGTGGAAAATTTTATTTTCCGGGGCATGAGTGATATCTATTTGTACAAAGATGATATGGAAGTTCTTGGGGAAAATTATTTTAGTAGCCAGGCCGAGAAAGAGGCATATCTGGAAACCTTTTCCAGTCCTGAGAAACTTTTCAACAGTCTTAAATCTTCCAGAGACAGGTACAGTTACCTTATTGACAATTATGAGGAAATAAAATCCGGGGTTTCAGCCTCCTCAGGAGAAACAGGGATGGCTTTTGGGCTCGTAAGCTTTTGTAATAGCTGCCCTGAAGTTTTTGGATATGTGAAACTGGTACTTCCAAATACTCCGGCTTTTGAGCAGGGAGTTGAAAGAGGCATGATCTTTAACAGGGTCAACGGGCAGCAACTTACCAGGTCCAATATTAATAGCCTTTTATCCTCCTCCAGCTTTTCAATAGGCCTTGCAAAAATTGAGAATAATACTTTAACTGAGATTGATGAAACCTATCAAATTTCCAGCAGAGAGACAAATGTTAACCCTGTGGTGATCTCAAAAGTGATGGAGGTAGAAGGGACAAAAACAGGATATTTATTTTATTACAGCTTTAATGAGGATTTTGATGAAAATTTAAATGCTGCTTTTGGAGAGTTTAAAACTGAGGGTGTCACAGAGCTTATACTTGACCTTCGATATAACGGAGGAGGCTCTGTACGAACAGCCACAGACCTCGCTGCTATGATCACCGGGCAATTTGCAGGAGAAGTGTTCATGAAAGAAGAATGGAATGAGAAATATCAGTCTTATTATGAGGAAAGAAATCCACAGTCATTATTAAATAAATTTAATACCAGCATAAGGACCGGCACAACTATTAATAATTTAAACCTTTCCCGCGTGTTTGTTATTACAACCAAAAGCTCTGCATCTGCCAGTGAATTGATCATAAATGGGCTGGATCCTTATATTGATGTCGTTCAAATTGGAGATGTAACCACTGGGAAATTTGAAGCATCTGTTGCCATTTATGATTCCCCCAATTATTCAAAAGATAACCCTTCCCTTAACGATAAGCATACCTATGCGGTACAACCCCTGGTGTTGAAATCAATGAACAAGGATGGTGTTACAGATTATAAAGATGGAATACAACCGGAAATTAAGTTGGAAGAGGATGTTCTTAATCTTGGAAAATTGGGCAATATTGAAGAGCCATTAACAAAGGTTGCCCTGGATGTTATCCTGGGGAACAGAGTTTCCATCCCTGAAGTAAAAACTTATGTAAACTTTGGAGAAAGTGGAATGTTTGAAGTTAACTTCCAGACAATGTATATTGATTCCAGAGACTTGCCAGAATTTGAGAAATAATAATTAAAAAGCAAAAAAGGCTCCTTAACCGGAACCTTTTTTGTTTATATACTATCGATTATCATTATTGTCTCACTGGAAATAAGTAGAATTATCCGAAATTAGTAGATCCAGATTCGTTACACCACACAACTTTATTTATATACTCAACGAAAAACCAAATCTTACATTTCTTCCGCGTGTATTGAACCTATATAGTTCTTCGTAATTAGCATTGGTAAGATTATTTACTCCTGCAAAAAGTTTAAAATTACTGGTAATGTCCCTGCTAAAATAAAGATCAACGATTCCGTATTTATCCAGGACTACCTGTTCGTTTGCAAAGGTTTCACTGTTATAAAAAGTATCCCTCCGGTCATCGTTGAATTGATAAGTAATAGAGGTAAAGGTTTTTTCATCTATACGATAACCCAGCGTACTGTTCACCTTGTGCTTAGGTATACGTAGTGCAAAGCGTTCATCGGCTTCAGTAAAAGTGTAATTTCCGGAGAAATTTAATCCTTCAGCAATTTCAACATTAAGCTCTACTTCCACTCCCTTTGCTTTAAACTCTTCAGCTATATTTTCATACCTGTAAAGCAAGTTTTCAGGATCAATAATCACAAAATCCACAAAATTATTGGAATTCCTTTCGAAGTAAATTCCGCTAAGTCTAAATTTTCCCTGCTTATATTCAAAACCTCCTTCCATGGTGTGGCTTTCCTCAGGTCTAAGATCTGTGTTCCCGTAAGCACCATCGTATAATTGGTATAAAGAAGGAGTAATAAAGGCAGTGCTATAGGAAGTAAGAGCTTTTACATATCCGTTTTCCAGGCTTAAGGTATAGGAAGGATTGATATTATAAACCCAGGTGGTGCCGTATTCGCTGTGCATATTTAGTCTGGTACCCATATTCATATTAAAACCAATTTCAGAAATATAAACCAGGTTGAAATATGGATCAATAATATTGAAATTCGCTACATCATCACTTACTACCTGCTGCATACTTTCCTCTCCAAATGGGGTGCTAAAGCTGTTAAAACTGCTAAAGTTTCCATTTAGACCCAGCACCGTGTGAAACCGGTCATTGATAATATATTTATTGTGGGCATCAAAGGTATAGATCTTACTGTCAAAGGCATTTGGAAAATCGCTTTGGATGTCCCTGTTCATAATGGTGTAACTGTCGCTAAAATTAAAACTTCCGTTCTTATAGGATGCCTCCCAGCGACTCCCTACCCTAAACTGGTCACTCACCAGCCTGTTATCTTCATCTTCATACATAAAGGCATTATCATAAGAAGAATTGAATTTGTCAAAGTTACCAAAGACATGAAATTTAATATTGTCATTGATCCTATACCCAAGCCTTGTATAAAGATTATATTTATTAAAGGGATTATCATCAAAACGTTCTCCTTCTTCCCCGGATTTCACAGATGACATATTTTCTGAATATCTGCTGCTGAAGGTTACCTGGTAATCAAACTTTGATTGTTTGCCGCTAAGTGTTACTGAATTATCGAACTGGGCGATATCATAATCCTGGTTCCGCTGAGTTTGATTAGTCCCTAAAACCGACTGGATCTGTAAACCGATACTTCTGTCTACCGGCTGTTTGGTGATAATGCTGATAACCGCTGCAGCAGCTCCACTCCCGTACAGGGTACTGGAGGCTCCTTTGATGATCTCAATTGATTCCACCTGGTCCAGTGCCAGGAGCCTTAAGTCGAAATCATTTGCTATGGACGAAGCATCGTTAAGCTGCACCCCGTCTACCATAATAACCACCTGCCTGTTTCTTCCGCCTCTTACATAATAACCAAGATTTTGACCATCATTACTGCGGGTCCCATTGATCTCGATACCACTCACGCGATTGATCACCTCCGGGAGGGTTTGACCTTTACTGTTTTCAAGCTCTTCCGGGGTAATAGTGGTGACCACCTTCCCACTTTTCTCCCTGTTGAGTTTAAATTTTGAATCGATTAAAACCACCTCTTCCAGTGATTCTACTTTGTTTTTTGCTTCCTGTGCATACAGGAAACCGGAACATAATAATGCACCAAATAAGCATACAGATTTGTACATAATTAATTAATGTTACCAGGAAAAAAGATGTAGTATCCTACACCAAACTTTTATCCCGAAAGTTTGACATTTAAGTTGAATATTGGCAGGTCTCCTGGCTTGCGTCTTTTTGTTCACCTTCCCATCCCGTAACTACGGCACAGTGGTTTTGAAGTAATAACAAAAAGCACCCTAAAAAACGGGCTAAGCTTACAGTTGCGGGAACAGCTCAGGATTAGTGAAGTATATGGGAAAAAAAATTCCGCTTACTTCAGTTTCACCTGATTCCCTTTTAATTGACAGGGTATCATTTACAATACCGGGTCAAACCAAAATTTCAATACGAAATTAAACATTTATGTTTCTTAAGCGGTAAAAATTTTAAATAATCTTACTTTTGAACCAAATTTAAATAGTACTTGAAAAGTTTCCTGCTCCTCATATTCCCATTCCTGTTTTTTTCCTGTAAAGCTGATAAGGATAAAAAAACCGGCCCTGTTGCTGAAGGTGAAAAGGTGGATGTCAAATATGCCCAAGGTTTTTCTATTGAGAAATATAACGGATACAACATGCTTATAATAAAGGATCCGTGGCCGGATGCAGATAAAACTTACCGCTATCTTTTGCTGAAAGAAGGGGCAACACCTCCTGATCATCTTGATTATGATTTTAAAATAAATATCCCGGTAAAAAATATTGTGGTTACCTCAACAACCCACATCCCTTCCCTGGAAGCTTTAGGGGCAGAGGGATCCCTTATAGGATTTCCCGGCCTTGATTATGTATCATCTGTAAATACCCGAAAACTTATAAATGAAAATAGGATTACAGAACTGGGAAAAAATGAAGCTATCAATACAGAGACATTGATTTCAATTGAACCCGAAGTTGTTGTGGGATTTGCAGTAAATGGAAATAATAAAACCTACAATACCATTGAACGCAGCGGTATCCCGGTGATCTTTAACGGAGACTGGACAGAGAGCTCTCCCCTTGGAAAAGCAGAATGGATTAAATTCTTTGGAGCCCTTTTTAATAAGAACGAAGAAGCCCAAAAGTATTTCAAAAAGGTAGAGACAAACTACAAAATGGCTAAAAACCTTGCAGCTACGGCAGATAAAAAACCCACCGTTTTAAGCGGATCAATGTATAAAGATCAATGGTATGTGCCTTATGGTAATTCCTGGCTGGCCAAATTCATTGAAGAGGCCAATGCCTCCTATATCTATAAAGAAACTTCCGGTAGCGGCAGTATGGCCCTGGCTTTTGAAACCGTTCTAAGCGATGCCAAAAATGCCGATTTCTGGGTGGCTCCCGGACAATTTGGCTCCTATGATCAGTTATTGGAAACCTCCTCGCATTATGATCAATTCAAGGCGGTAAAAGAGCAAAACGTATTTACCTATAGCAGCACAACCGGAAATACCGGTGGGGTATTGTTCTATGAGTTGGCACCTAACAGGCCAGACCTGGTTTTACGAGATTTCATTGCGATCTTCCACCCGCATTTGTTACCTGAACACGAGTTTACCTTTTTTAAACCCCTGCAATAATGCCCGGCCCAAAAAACTATAACCTGGTCCTGTTATTACTTTTTTTGGCAGTTATCCTGTTTTCTCTTCTCAACCTGGGCTTAGGGTCTGTGAACATACCACTTGAAGATATCCTGGCGACATTTTTTGGAGGCGATGTGAGCAGAGAAAGTTGGAGATACATTCTCCTGGAGTTTCGTTTACCAAAAGTCTTTACAGCAATTCTCACAGGATCAGGCCTTGCGGTAAGTGGGTTGCTTATGCAAACACTTTTCAGGAATCCGCTGGCCGGGCCTTATGTATTGGGTTTAAGCAGCGGAGCCAGCCTTGGGGTGGCATTGGTCCTTATGGGGGCATACCTATTTGGTGGAATGGCAACTGCTTTCCTTTTATCGAAATGGAGCCTGGTGATCGCAGCTAGTTTAGGTAGCCTTCTGGTTTTGATCGCCGTTTTACTGGCTTCAGCGAAGTTGAGGGATACCATGGCGATTCTAATTATCGGACTTATGTTCGCAAGTTTAACCGCTGCAGTGGTTAGTGTTCTGGCGTATTTTAGTCCAGCCGCACAATTACAGCAGTATGTTTTCTGGTCCTTTGGCAGCCTTGGAAATCTTTCCTGGGAAGAAGTTATTATTCTTTCATTATTCTGGTTTATAGGAATAATACTGGCTATTACCTCAATAAAAAATTTAAACACTCTTTTGCTTGGCGAGCAGTATGCTCGCAGCCTTGGAGTGAATATTAGCAGGAACAGGCTTGTGATAATTATCGCCACCAGTTTGCTCGCAGGAAGCATAACCGCCTTTGCCGGGCCAATTGCATTTGTAGGCCTGGCAGTTCCACATTTAATAAGACAGGTGATCCCGGTGAACGACCACCGGATCCTTTTGCCCGCTGTTATTATGGGAGGGGCCATCCTTATGCTGGTTTGCGATATTGGGGCACAACTGCCCGGCAGTCAGTTTACCCTGCCTATCAATGCTATTACTTCCCTGGTAGGCGCTCCTGTGGTAATTTGGCTTTTGGTTAGAAAACGTAAATTCCTTTTTTAGTTATAAAAACAACTAGTTCACATACCGTCCTGCAAACCAAGAACCTGCATATAGGCTACAGGGATAAGAAAACTGAAACCCTTATCGCCGCCGGTATAAACCTGGAATTGTTTGAAGGGGAGCTTACCGCGATCATTGGGATAAACGGAGTAGGAAAATCTACTTTACTAAGAAGTCTTAGCGGAGTTCAGGAAATGCTGGCAGGGGAAGTTTACATCAACCAAAACAGGCTTAAAGATATCTCCCCCGGGGAGCTCGCACAATCTATAAGTGTTGTACTTACAGAGCAGCCTGTATCCCGCAATTTAACCGTATTCGAGCTAATAGCGCTGGGAAGGCAACCGTATACTAATTGGATTGGAACTCTAACTCAGGAGGACAGGGAACAAATCTACCATGCCCTGCAACTGGTGGGAATAGAGGAACTGCAGTATAAAAAGTGTTATGAACTTAGCGACGGCCAGTTGCAGAAAGTATTAATAGGTCGTGCCATTGCGCAGGATACGCCTTTAGTAGTACTTGATGAACCTACCACTCACCTCGACATTTACCACCAGGCATATGTATTGAAGCTGCTGAAGAACTTAACGGTCAAAACCAAAAAGAGTATCCTTTTTTCCACCCATGAGATCAACCTGGCTTTACAGCTTTGCGACAAGATCATTCTTATGGAGAGAAGCAGGGTAACAATAGGAACCCCAACAGAACTCGTAGAAAAAAATATGTTTGCTGAAATGTTTCCCGATGACCTGATTATTTTCGACAGAGAAACCCGCTCCTTCAAAATAAATATCGAAAAAGGAAAAGGCTAATTTTAGCAGAAGTAACTTAAAAACTTCCGAAAGACATTGATTTAATTATCTTTGAATAAACCTGAGTATTCAATGACAGATTCGTTGCTTATCCTGTTAATCTCCCTTATCACCCTGGTCGTGGGATTTTTCCTTGGCAACCTAATTTCAGCCTTAAAACACAAGGCAAAATCGGCTACTTCTACAGAGCAAAACTTTCAATTAAAGCATCAATTGGAAGAATCTAATGATCGATTTACCAATATGTTGGAAGAAAATAAAAATTTACGAATCGAAGAAAAAAGGGAATTTGAATTTCAGATTGAAAAAATTGAGAATGAGCGGGAAATCCTAAGAAAAGATAGAGACATTTTAAGCAATGAACTCACCCGCCGAAATTCGGAATACGAGAGCCTTCAACAAAAAAATCTGGAATATAGAACGGAAGTTGAGGAACTTCAGAAAAAATTTGAAACCCAGTTTGAGAATCTTGCCAACCGTATCCTGGATGAAAAATCTCAGAAATTTACCAGCCTGAATAAGGAAAACCTTCAGAATTTATTGAATCCGCTAAGCGAAAAGATCAAGAGCTTTGAAGAAAAGGTAAATAAGAACAATGTTGACTTTATCGACCGGCATGCGCAGCTGGGACAATATCTTAAAACCCTGAACGAGCAGAGTGTCAAGATAAGCGAGGAAGCGAATAATCTTACCAAGGCTCTTAAGGGCGAGAATAAGACGCAGGGGAACTGGGGGGAATTGATCCTGGAAAAAGTTTTGGAAAAGAGCGGACTCGAAAAAGACCGCGAATATTTTGTGCAGAAAGCCTATACAGATGATGTAGGTAACCGGTTTCTCCCCGACGTGATCATACATCTTCCCAATGAGCGGAAGATGGTGATTGATTCCAAAGTTTCGCTTGTGGCCTATGAAAAATATGCCAATGAAGATGAACCCTCAAATAAAAGCAGGCATCTAAAGGATCATATTAGATCGCTCCACACCCATATATCCCAGTTAAGCAGCAAGAAATATGAAGATATATACAAGACTACCTCTCCAGATTTTGTGCTAATGTTTATCCCGGTTGAACCGGCACTATACCTGGCTCAAAATGAAGATAATTCGTTCTTCTATACCGCCTTTCAAAAGAATATCCTGCTGGTAAGCCCCACGACCCTCCTATCTACATTAAGAACAATAGATACGATTTGGAGCAATGAAAAGCAGCAGCGCAATGCTATTGAAATTGCTTCCCATGCTTCCTCTCTATATCA
>DATHWA010000136.1:0-3534 GCA_035461025.1 Gillisia sp.
GGCCTTAAAGCAATACGGGTAAATATACTTTACACGCCAGATGAGCAGGAACCCGATAGGACTATTACTTATGAAGGGCTTATGGAATACCTAGATGAGGTAAAAAGCAACTACAAAACTAATAACTGATACTATAATTCCAATCATAAATACCGTATAGGTAAGTCTTAGAAGGAAGTATTTTCTCTGCAACACTTTTCCCAAAAGGTGGAGATCCAGCATCATAGATTCATATACATAATCCTTGTCCTTAATGATCTCCTTCATTCCCCATCTAAATTGTTCAAAAGGCATTTTGTGAAAATTTCCAAAGAATAATAAATTTACTTCCCGTTTCTTTACCTGGTCTTCCGTGAATTCCCCGGATGTTACATTTGGCCGGGTGGACATTATTGATAAGATAATAGAGGCCACACTAAAAAGGATGAGAATTAATGATGGGATCAATAAATGTTTATTGGAAACAGCATCGAGTTTAGGAACGAGGTTGGCCAGAGCAAGTGAAATAATAATAGCGTTTACAGATAGAAGGATGTTTGCCTTGGTATCTGCAATGTCACTAAGCTTCATATGGTTTCTAAGGGTCACCCGGAACATGGTCTGGATACTCCTTTCAGGATTGTTATTTTTGTATTCAGCTTTTAATTTAGCTTTGGTCTCCTCTTTCTTTAATTTCTGTATTTGTTTGTTCTGTTTCTCTAAAAGTTCAGAAAGGTTTTGATCTTTTTTAGGCTTCCATTCTTTCGTAGCATATTCCGTATAATAATTGTGATCCTCCGTGAAATGCTTTATGTTTTGTTCCAGCCATTCCAGCGGAGCGTAATTATTAATGTTCAGTAATTGTAATTCCTGTCGTAGAAATTCGCTGGTATCAGCAAAATATTCTTTGGCAAGATGGGAACTGTCTGCATCCCTTATTATTTTTCCCAGCTCTGTCTTTGGAGGAGAATCAAATTTGGTGGCCATAATACATTCTGAAACCATTTGAATAGTGTTTTCATCTGCATTATTTTCTTTCAAAAAAGCGGTGGCAATTTTGACACTTTCCTCCTCGTGACCTTTAAACTTTTTGGTGTATCCCGTGTCATGAAGCCACGCTGCCAGTAGGAGCGCCTCTTCTTCTTTAACATTTAATTGAGATTTCTCAATTATTTCTTTAGTACTTTTAACCACCCTTTGCGTGTGGTTATAGTTATGGTATATATAAGAATTTGGTAAATTTTCCTTGAATAACGTAAGTACAAAATTATCTGCTTTCTTAATTAAATCTGTCATTAATAGTTAAATTAAATATCACGCCAAATTACAAAAAAAATCATCTACTGAATTTGCATGAAAAAAAATAACAAATTTCTAACG
Source organism: Gillisia sp. (assembly GCA_035461025.1). GTDB lineage: Bacteria > Bacteroidota > Bacteroidia > Flavobacteriales > Flavobacteriaceae > Gillisia. The sequence goes on from DATHWA010000136.1 coordinate 1,360, forward strand.
TTCCTGTTCCTTATTATAATCTCCGGATGTTCCACCACCAATCCAAAATACAGGGACGGAGAACTAAAGCAAAATTTTGGATATCCTTCAGATAAAGAAATAGAAAAATCCTTTTACCTACTTGGCGATGGGGGGTATGCCCAACCGGGAGGAACATCAGAAGGATTGATAGCTTTAAAATCTTACATGGATTCTGTTCAGGTAAAAGATAGTTATACGATGTTTTTGGGTGACAATATCTATCCGGACGGGATGCCGCATGAAGAAGGAAAAGGCCGTGATCAGGCAGAATACAGGCTGGATGCACAGCTGGATGCCATAGAGAAATATGAGGGGAATGTAATTTTTATTCCCGGCAATCATGACTGGTACAGCAAAGGGATCCCGGGTCTGGAAAGGCAGGAGGAGTATCTTGAGGATAAGCTGGGAGACCGGCTCATCTGGTCTCCAAAGACCGGTTGTGGCCTGGAGATAATGGACATTGGTGATGATATTCAGCTTATAGTTATTGATTCTCAATGGTATTTGACGAACTGGGATAATCACCCTCTTATTAATAAAGGCTGTGCAGAGATAAAGACCAGGGAGGCAATGCTCGAGGAAGTTGAAACCGAATTAAAAAAGAGCCAGAATAAGACAATTATAATTGCAATGCACCATCCTCTGTATACCAATGGAGTACATGGTGGTCAGTATAATTTCAATCAGCATCTATATCCCACACAAAGAAAGATCCCGGTTCCAATTCTTGGTTCCCTGGTTTCCCTGATTCGTACTACGGGCGGTGTCTCTATTCAGGATGCCCAGAATGAGAGGTACAAATCTATGGTCCAAAGGCTTGCGACTCTTGGTAAAGATTCAGAAAGATTAATATTTGTAGCCGGCCATGAGCATTCCCTGCAGTATATAATAAATGATAACATTAAACAGATAGTTTCCGGCTCCGGCTCCAAGGCAACGTACGCTACCCTCAGCAATGACGGACTTTTCTCTTATCCCGGGCAGGGATTTGGGGTTTTAGATGTTTTTAAGGACGGCTCCTCCTGGATAAGTTTCTACGGAAATGAGAATAACCGGGCTAAACTGCTTTATCAAAAACAAGTTCATGAGGCGCCGGAAGATTTTGATATTTCCACTTTACCTGAAGAATTTCCTGAAACTGTGACCACTTCTATCTATCCTATTGAGGAAACAGATAAAAGTGAAACTTTTAGAACCGTGTGGGGTGAAAGATACCGTGACCTTTTTGGAAGACCGGTGGAGTTTCAAGTTGCCGACCTGGATACGCTATATGGTGGTCTGGAGCCTATGCGAATGGGTGGAGGGCATCAAACAGTTTCGTTGCGGGTTAAGGACAGCCTTGACAGAGAGTATAATTTTAGGAGGGTGCGAAAAAGTGCCGTCCAATATATTCAGAAAGTGGCCTTCCAGGACAGGCCGGTAGAGGAGCAATTTGAAAATACCCTGGCAGAGGATCTTATGAAGGATCTCTATACTGCCTCACATCCCTATGCTTTTATGGCGGTGCCCACTTTGGCAGAAGCAGTGCAGGTGAGATATACCAATCCGGAATTGTTTTATTTACCTAAACAAAAGAAACTGGAAAAATACAACGTCGTACATGGCGATGACGTGTATATGATAGAGGAGAGGCCGGAAGAAAACTGGCTTGGAAGGGAAAGTTTCGGAAAGCCGAATCACGATATCGTAAGTACATCCGGTATGTTTGACCGCTTAAGACGCGATGAAAAATATAAACTGGATGAGGCCGCCTATGTAAGGGCGAGGGTATTTGATATGTTGATTGGAGACTGGGATAGGCACGCAGACCAATGGCGATGGGCAGAGATTGAAGATGACGAAGGCAACAGGATATTTGAACCAATTCCCCGGGACAGGGACCAGGTGTTTTCCAACTTTGACGGGGCACTTTTTGGAACATTAAGAGCTCTCGCAGGATTCAGCAAGCAATTTGGGGTTTATGGAGAGGATATTGAAGATGTCAAATGGTTCAATATCGCGGCCGTTGGCCTGGACAGGGAACTTACTCAAAATGTTGGAAGGGAAACCTGGATGGAACAGGCAAAGTTTATTCAGGAAAATATTACAGATGAAGTTATTGAAGAAGCTTTTTCAAAACTGCCTGTAGAAACGCAGGGTGAAACCACGGCATCT
>DATHWA010000137.1:0-5164 GCA_035461025.1 Gillisia sp.
CATTGATCTCTCAGTTTCGAATGGATTACGGACTTACCAGCCGGGTCACTCTTAGTGCCGGCGTGGAATTTCTTTCATCTCTGGAAGAAAACCCGGTTATCCCTTTTCTAGAAACTTCCCTTCGCCTACCCTACAACACGATGCTTTCAGGACAGTACTTTCATGATGTGGGATACAAAGGTAATTTCTCCTATGTTGGTCTTTCCGGGGTTAGACTGGACCTAAATTACGCGAAATTTGAGCAGGAACAACAGGTGGTTAGGTTCAATTTTCAGGAGGAACGTAGAGCCAATCTTTCAATACCTCTAAAATTCGGAAGGTTTCAAGGTACTACGAGATTGATTTATCGTCAAAATCTTTTTTTGGCAAATACGTATACCCATATGGAATGGTTATTATCTGGCAGAGCTCTTGGTTTAAGAATGAACCTTACCACTACAGCATTTTTTAGTGAGTTGAGTGAACCATTAATTCTAAGCGCTATCTCCACGTCAATAAGACTTCCGAAGAAAGTAATTTTTTCTCCGTTGATGGAGTATGATTTTACCAATAGTAGAATTAACTCTATACGAGCAGAATTAAGAACTCAAATTGCCCAAGGTATATTTTTGCAATCCTCATACAATCATAATTTCAGGTATGATCAATTTTTTTTTAACCTGGGTGTAAATTTTGAATTTGGTTTCTCTCGCTTAGGGCTAAACAGCAGTACTTCCGGGCAGCTTACTTCCTTTTCACAATCCCTTGGTGGAAGTTTACTTTACGAAGCTGAAGCTAACCACCTGAGATTTGAAAACAATACCATGATTGGCCGTGGGGGGATCAAATTTTCTCCCTTTCTTGATTTGAACGGGAATGGAATGAAAGATGAAAATGAAGTGGAGGTAGAAGGAATCGAAGTTCGTTCTTTCAGTGGCGGAATTAAAGAAAAGCATCCTGATGGAAGTACTGTTTTTTCCGGATTGGAACCCTATTTAGAGTATCATTTTAAAATGGATTCCCGCAATTTAGATCGAATAGCCTGGAGGTTGGAAAAAGAATCTATGAATATATTCGTGAATCCAAACCATATGACCTTAATCCGGATTCCAGTTATAATAGTAGGAGAAGTTGGAGGGTTTGTGTATGAGGGAGAAGAAGGAGTTGGAGGAATAAAGGTTAATATCTTTAATGAGAAGGGGATTCTTATTACTACAATGATTTCTGAAACTGATGGTTATTTCAGCTTCCTGGGACTAAAATCAGGAAATTATTCTGCCCAACCGGATAGGTCACAATTGCAAAAACTGCGCAAGACAGAAATGGATTCCATTGTATTTACCATTATAAACGGACAGGATGGGGATATAGCGGATAATCTTGAATTCGTGATAAAAGATGAAAATAACCTTTCTGAACAATAAAGGATGACCCAAAATAGTAGAGGCCTATATCATACCATTTTAATGATTTCCTTCTTTCACCGGTGAAAATCCCATCATCTCCTAAGGTTTTTACAGGGGATTTCCTCTTGCCATTCTGCCTTTTTACTTTTTTCCCGGTTTCCAGGATTATGGTTTTCTCAATTTTTTCAACCAGTATGGCTATAGCTACTTTTGAGGTTGAAGAAATACAGAAAACCGGGAACCCTCCCCTACTTTGCTTACTACTTCAATCCTTCCGCCCCTATTTTCCACTATTCTTTTAACAATAAATAAACCAAGTCCCGAGCCTTCTACAGTTGAGCTTATCCGGAAATATTTATCGAAAAGTACAGGAATGTAATCTGGTTCGATTCCACGACCGTTATCTTCCACCTCCAGCAAAATTTCTTCAGAAGTTACCCTGGTGCGCACAGTAATTTTTGGCGACCTATCAGGATCCTTATATTTTATTGAATTGGAGATAAGGTTAAATAATATACTTCTTATTTCCTTTCTTAGATATTGAATGTATTTGATATCCAGATCCAGGTTTAATGTAGTTCCTGTAGATGCGATAAGATGGCTCAAATCGTTTTTTATTTCACTCATTAGTGCGGGAAAATCTACCTTATGCATTTCAGGATTCTCTTTTGCCGTTTGGGCCATAAAAGTCATATCATTGACGACTTCCTTAAATTGCTTTACAGATCTGTCTATCAACTGAAGTATTTCAACCTGTTCCGGTACTTCTTCAGAAGGTTCCAGTAGAGCTACCAGGCCTTGTAAATTATTTAAAGGTGCTTTAAGGTCATGTGATGCAGAATATACGAAGTTATCCAGTTCCTGGTTAACCCGGCTTAATTCATTAATAGATCTATTCAAATCTTTATTAGAGCAACGAAGATCTTCTTTAGTATTTTCTAGCTCTTCCAGGATTTCTCTTTGCTTCTGGATATCTGTGCAAGTTCCAAACCATTTGACAATTTTACCGTTTTCATCTCTAAGAGGTTCTGCGCGGGCAAGGAACCAGTTGTAAGTGCCATCAAATTTTCTCATCCTATACTCGATTACATAAGGAGCTCCGGTATCCAGAGAATGTTTCCACACTTTCCATGAACGTTTATAATCCTCCGGGTGAAGCACCAGAGACCAGCCTTTGTCTTTTGTTTCCTCATAGGTAAGGCCGGTGTAATCATACCAGCGTTGATTATAAAAGTCATGATATCCATCAGGTTGAGTGGCCCAGACCATTTGTGGCATGAGGTCTATGACAAATTTAAATTCCCTTGCTATTTGGACAGGTGAATTTTTAGAGATGATATTCTCAAAAGCGGTGGAATTATTTGACATAAAATTTAAAATTATTTGTTAATCCACCTGGGTGGGTTATAGTAAAATGGAAATGGTGCAATTCCTAAAAAAGAATTCTGAAAATTTAGTTTTTAAAACAACTCTACTTAATACATATATAACTCCTTTCGATCCTTCATTATTCTTTCAAGGGTACTTATTTTTAATGGTTTGGAAAGAAAATCCTGGATGCAGGTATAAATCTTTGCTTCCGCAGTAAAATCTTCGATCGAAGAAGATAATATATAGATAGTAAATTGATCCTTGATAACTTCATCAAACTTCATAAAACCATCTAAAAACTCCCACCCCGTCATAGTTGGCATATTAACGTCAAGAAAAAGAACAGTAGGCAGGGCCTCACTGGTTGAACTGTATTCCTCCTTTATAAAAGCAAGCCCTTCTTCAGGTTTAGCAAACATTTTTATTTCTCCCTCTTTGTCAAAGCGTTTAATAGTAAATTCACATATCATATTATTGGTAGTATCATCATCAACCACCATATAGCGCTGTTTCTTCATTTTCATAAATTTAATTAAGAATTGTTTCTTTGAAGCTAATTGTGAATTTCGTGCCTGCATTAACTTCACTTTCGATTGAAATTTTGCCTCCAAGCAATTCAACCTGGGTTTTCACCAGGAACAATCCCATCCCTTTACCTTCAATATGGTGATGAAATCTTCTATAGAGACCAAAAACCTGATCCCCTTTTTTACTTAAATCAATTCCCAGGCCATTATCTTCGAAAGTGATAATTACGGTTCCTTCCAGGGTTTCAGATCTTATCCCTAATTGAGGAGCAATGCCCGGTCGACGATATTTTATACTGTTTACAATTAAGTTGTAAAAGATACTGTGGAGGTAACTTTGTACAGTATGAATAGCAGGAACATCAAAATGTGTTGCGATTTGTACGTTTTCCTTTTCCAGTAAATTTTGAATACTGGTCTTTATTGAGTCTACCATAATATCCAATTCTACAGTTTCTTTTTTCGCGTCCAGCTCAACTTTTACCTGTAAAATCGCATTAAGATCTGTAATGACCATATCCAGGCGTTTTACATTATCGAGGAGTGCCTCCAGGAAATTATTTTTCACCTCCTGTGTATATTCTTCATTACCAATCAAATCTGCAAGTCCAAGGATATTGGCTACAGGGGAACGCAGGTTATGGGATACAATAAAGGAAAACTGCTCCAGCCCTTTATTAGCTTCTACGAGCTCCTTAGTATGCGCCTTCAGGTTATTATTGAGCCCTATGATTTGCAGCTCAGATTCTTTCCTTTCTGTTATATCCTTAAAGTAAATTGAAAGTCCGCTATGGGAAGGATAAGCCGTAACTTCAAACCATTTTCCGGCCCGCTCAAAATATTCTTCAAAATCTTCTATCGATTGGTTTCTTACGGCTTTATGATATGCTGTATAGAATTTCGTGTTTATGGCATCTGCAAAAACATCCCACAGGTATTTACCTAATATTTTATTTCTGGGGCACTCCAGTAAAGTTTCGGAATGTCGATTCCAATAGGTAACTACCCAATCTTTATCAACCATAAAAAAGGCATCTCCTATACTCTCAAGGATAATTTCTTTTTCTGCTGAAGCCTTCAAAGCTTTAAGTTCAGAATTTTTGATATGGGTAATATCCTGAAAGCTTCCATTAATTCGCACACATCTTCCATCTGCAAAAGTTGGCCTGCCTATTTTTCTCACCCAGCGTTCTTTGCCTTGTGGGGTTACTATTTGCATCTCAAGATCGTAAGGAATGTTTTCTTCAAGAGCTTTTAAATAAGCATTGGACATGGCTTTCCTGCTTTCTCCTTCTTTATACAAAAGAATTCCTTTTTCCAGAGTGGGATCGTAATTCATATCTACTCCATGGATTTCCTTTGTCACTGGAGACCAGTACATTGTATCCTTTTCACAATCTATCTCAAAACTTCCTATCCGGGCGAACCTGGAGGCTTCATCTAAAAGTTCTTCCAGTTTCTTTTTCTCTGTTACATCCTGTATTGCACCAACCATACGGAAGGCCTTGCCATTTTCATCCCGAAGAATAATGCCTTTTTCTGTCACAGAAGCGTATTTCCCATCTGCCTTTTTTAACCTGTATTCTGCTATCCAATGATTCTCATTGCCGCCTATACCAAGAGTAAGGTTTTTCATTATTTGGTGTTTATCTTCAGGGTGGATTTGTTCCAAAAAAGCCTCCCTTGTAGGTAAAAACTCTTGTTGCGAATGACCAAACATTGTAAAAAATGCTTCCCCCCAAAATAAATAGTTCGTATGGAGATCCCAGTCATAAATAGCATCCGATGTAGCTTTTAGGACTAATTCGTTTCGAACGTTACTCTCCTCCAGGAATTTTTCTATTCTTACCCTATCTGTAATATCAATACCAACACATTGTA
>DATHWA010000138.1:0-4677 GCA_035461025.1 Gillisia sp.
AAGGCATATGTTGCCTCTGCAAGGAGAGCTTTTACGGCCGGGAATAGCGGGGACCACGGGATTACCCTGGAAGGGGATCTCAAAATAGATCTAAAAAGGATCAAGGAACGAAAAGATAAACTGGTACAGGATTCCCGAAGCGGACTCGAAAAGATGTTTGCTGATACTGAAAATATTACCTTGATAAGGGGGAAGGCCACTTTTATAGATGAGCATACTGTTAAAGTAAACAATGAAAAATATACTGCAGATAAATTCTTTATCAATGTAGGAGGAAGGCCTCGAATTCCTGATGATTTTAAGGCTGTAAACTATCTCACCAACGAAAGCATCCTGGAGCTGGAAGAGATCCCGGAGCATCTTGTGATAATAGGCGGGGGATACGTGGGGCTCGAATTTGGCCAGATTTTCCGGCGGTTTGGCAGTAAAGTGAGTATTCTGGAAAGAGGGGAGCAGCTTCTCGAAAAAGAAGATGATGATATAGCTGAAGAAGTCACAGAGATCCTGAGAAATAGCGGGATTGATGTAAAGTTAAAATCAGATTGCATTAGTGCCGAAAAAACTGGTTCCGGCATTTTTGTTAATTATAATTGTGATGCCAATACAGAAAATATCAAAGCTTCGCATGTCCTTGTTGCCACCGAAAGGATCCCCAATACAGATGATTTGGGAATGGACAGTGCAGGAGTGGAACTGGATGAAAATGGGTTTATAAAAGTCAATGATGAATTGCAAACCAGTGTGGAACATATTTGGGCGCTGGGCGATTGTAACGGGGAGGGCGCTTTCACCCACACCGCGTATAACGATTTCCAGATCGTGAATTCCCATCTGTTTGAAGAAAGAAAAAGATATTTATCTGACAGGTTTCTCTGTTATGCTGCTTTTATCGATCCGCCGCTTGCGAGAGTAGGTCTCAACGAAAAAGACATTAAAGAGCAGGAACTTAAGGCCAGGATAGCAGTCCTGCCAATGAGCAAGATCGCAAGGGCAAAGGAAAAAGGGGAAACCGCCGGAAAATTAAAGATCTTTGTTGAAAAGGATACCAATAAGATCCTTGGTGCTACTTTTCTTGGGGTGGGAGCAGATGAATATATTCATACCGTGATAGACCAAATGTACGCGGGAGCTTCTTATGAGGTCATTAGAGACGCGATACATATTCATCCCACCGTGAGCGAATTGCTGCCTTCTATGCTTGAGAAGCTGGAAGATCTTTGATGAGCTTAAAACAAAAAAACCCTTGCTTCATACAAGGGTTTTTAATGGGGTAGAATTATTTCTATTTATCTGCCACTAACTCTTTTTCTTCAAAAAATGGATAGTCTGTATATCCATGTTCTCCAGGGGTATAGAAAGTATTAGAATCCGGTTCATTTAATTCAAGATCATTTTCAAACCTGTAGACCAGGTCTGGATTTGCGAGAAACGATCTTCCAAATGAAACAAGATCGGTCTTATTATCTTCGATGCTTTTTTCTGCTTTTTCTTTTGTAAAACCTCCATTCATCATTAAAGTACCTTTAAACTTCTCTCTTATTTGGGTGAATATGGATTTGGAAACATCCGGAGATCCAAGTGCAGAGTTGTCCACCAGGTGCAGGTAAGCAAGTTCAAACTTGTTGAGTTGCTCTGTGAGATATAGGAACTGCTCATCCAGACCATCAAAAATTTCGGTACCATTAAATGCGCTGTAAGGAGATAAACGTAGTCCAACTTTCTCGTTACCTATCGCCTTAGTTACCTTCTCCACCAATTCCAGGGTGAATCTGCTTCTGTTTTCATTAGTACCCCCATATTCATCGGTTCTTTGGTTAGAAGCTGTATTCAAAAATTGATCTGCCAGGTATCCATTGGCTGAATGTATCTCCACTCCGTCAAATCCTGCTTCCATTGCATTCAAAGCAGCCTGGACAAATTCGTCCTGGGCCCCGATGATTTGTTCCAGAGTCATTTCGCTTGGTACCGGATAAGGCTGAGGTCCGTTCTGGTCTGTATACATTTCCCCTTCCAGTGCTATTGCTGAAGGCGCTAGGATCTCTGCCTTCTCCTCCATATTGTCTTTATGGGAAACCCTTCCTGTATGCATTATTTGAAGAAAGATCTTACCGCCTTCCTTGTGAACCGCCTCAGTAATCTTTTTCCAGCCTTCTATCTGTTGTTCTGTATAAATTCCCGGGATGCGGGCATAGCCAAGTCCGTTTGGGGAGGGTGCCGTTCCTTCTGAAATAATAAGCCCGGCTTGAGCTCGCTGGCTGTAATATTTTACCATAAGGTCATTTGGAATATTATCTGTCGCCCTGGCGCGGGTTAGGGGAGCCATTATAACTTTGTTGTTTAATTTTAACCCTTTAAGGTTATATGAATTCAATAATACCATAGATTTTTTTACAATATGAATTTATTTCCGTTCAGTTCCTTACTGAAGGAATGAGTTATTTGCTTACTACTTTATTTTATGACTGTTGAAGCACGTTGCTGCTAAAGGCCTCATCCACTTCTGTATGGAATATATGATTCGAATAATTACTGATTGTTTTTACCGCCTGGGCAAGTATAATAGCAAGGATCTGTTTTTCTGAAAATCCTGCATCCAAAAATTTTTGAGCCAGTTCCGGGGTGGGGTTTCCTCTGCTTTCATTCATTACCCGGGTGAATTCGTGCAGGGCTCTGAATTTATCATCTTCAATTTCCTTTCCCTCTCTAATAGCTTCAATAACATCCTGAGGTGTTTTTGAAACATTTTCAGCTATATAACTATGGGCTGCGGTACAATAACCACAGGAATTGGCTATACTAATGGTTAATAGCACCACTTCCTGTTCTGCCGGTGTAAATTTACTTTCTTCTCTAAATTTGCTGTAACCTGTATCATATGTTTCCTGAAGCGCCGGAAGGTTCACCATATTCTTATACATGTTCGGGATCATTCCGTTTGCTTTCTTTGCTCTTTGTAAGATCTCTTGTTGAATTGGATTTGCATTTCCCATTTCAACAGGTTTTAAACCAATTTGATACGTGTTATTCGACATAATTTTAAGTTTTATAATTGTTTAGACGAAGGCCTTCTCTCCAAATTACCAGTATTAACAAAGGTTTGGGAGCGGTTCAATCTTTTTTGGGATTGAATTTATTTTCAGAAATATGTGCTTACCTCCTTTTTAGAGTTGCCGGGTCATACTTTTTTGAAACATCAGAGAGCCGCCTTGATTCATAGAATTCTCTTCTTTAAAAGACTGAAGTTGACTTGATCAATGGAGAAGAAGGAGGATTATTTGGCTATTTGCTGCGCCAACCCGGTAAGATTATCTGCCACGTAATTGGCATCATAGGATGGATAAAGGAATTTTCCTGGTCTGGTTATAAAGGCAGTCTTTAATCCTGCCCGGCCGGCACCCATAATATCCCACCCGTGGGCAGCTATAAGCATTGCATTTCCGGCCTCCAAATTCTCTTGTTCCAGAACAAAGGCATAAGTTTGCGGGTGAGGTTTAAATTTTTTTACAGCCTCCACGCTGTACATCTCGTCAAAGAATTGAGAAATGCCGGCGTGTTCCAGTTGTTTTTTGACAGTTTTACTCCCTCCATTGGTAAGAACCACCATTTTGTATCCTGCAGTTTTTAAGTTCTGCAAAGCTTCTTTAACCTCCGGGTGAGGATTAAGGCGGGTCATTTGTCCCAGGATCCCTTCCACTTTCTTATCAGAAATTTCTGCTGAAAGTTCCTGTGCGGTCATTCTTAAAGTAGCAGCCCCAATTTTTCCAAAGTCCAGATAATTTTCAGTGATCGTTTCAGCTAAAGAATAAAACAGCAGCTTATTAAACCAGATAGAGGAAGCCAAATTTGAGTTTAAACTTTCATTTATGGACGTCTTTATCGGTTCCATATCAAGAAGGGTTTCATTGACGTCAAAAATGAGCAGGCCTGGTTTCATAATGGTTGAATTTTAATGTAGCTGAGCCAAAATATTTGTTTGTAGCTTCGGGCTTCTCTTTCTAACAGCAACCTCCACCATCATAATGATAGGTAGATTCGCTTATAAAAATGTCATCTCTTCCCAACTCTTTTAAATCGTTTGCAGTTTTATCGCAAATTGCCAGGGGTTGATTAGGTACAAGTATATGGCCTTTCTTATCATCAAAGAAATCTTCCATCCCATAGTATATGGCAGCTTTACCTGTAAAGACACATGGGCCATCCGGGGGCATGGGATCCTTGATCGCGGCAACTTCAATAGATTCAATATGGATCAACTCCCTGGTAGGGTAGTGGTTAGGGCTAAGGATCCTGTAAGGTTTTCTTGCCCTAATTTCAATTGTTCCAAATCCTATATCTGTAAGTACTTTTATATATTGAGAAATAGAGATGCTTCCGCTAAGACATAAAGCCCTCAGCCTTTCATCATTTCGTAAACCTTCATTCATTTCCTGTTCACAGGTTGGATCACTCATTACCAGTTTTCCATTTGGCTTAAGGACCCTGTACATTTCTGAAAGTGCCTTTTTTAGATCATCCTCCTTAAAAATATTAAAAAGGCAGTTTTGTGCTGCCACGTCAATGCTATTGTCCTCTACCGGAAGGTTTAGGGCGTCTCCAAGTCTAAGATCCACGTAATTTGACTCAAACCAGGGGTTGACTTCTTCAGCTTCCTTAAAATTTTTTCGGGATGCTTCGAGC
>DATHWA010000139.1:0-16967 GCA_035461025.1 Gillisia sp.
TATATCATCTTGCCAAATATACTTGGAGTGTGCATAGGTAATTGCCACCAACCGGCAGCGCCTACTTTCAATCCGCCGAATATCCCTGATACTTCACCAAAACCATGGCCCGATAAATTATCACCTGCAGAAATGCAAAAGCTTAAGGATTGGATTAATCCGCCTACGCCTGCTCAGCCAAAGAGTCCTCCTGTTCCTAAACCGAATCCAAAAGAAAAAAAGGATGACAATAAAAAGAAGGATTGTAGGCGTGTAAGTAGGAAAACATCCCGTGGTGATGATCCGTTAGCAGAACTTTTCTGTTCAGTAGTAAGTATGGGTGCACCTTCCTATGATATTTATTCTACAGTAGGCGTAGCGGAGATTGATGCATTATTAGGAACATCTTGGTATGAATGCAAGTGCGGCTATCTTTCGACTGTTAGGGCGTTTAAACGAGGCGAGAAATGGGCAAAATTTGCGGTAGACAAACTTGATGAGCAAATCCGCAGACAAATAAAAATTGCAGTTCATTGCGGTTACCAGTATCGTTTATTTGTAGCAAATAAAGAGGTAGAGCAATTTTTCCGGAATAGGTACTCCGATATTGATGTGGTGCGATTAGATTTTGAACCTTGTGAATAAAAAGAAAAGGGGCTTATAACACTTTCCCGCTGTCCCCATCTCATTGAAAAGGAATCCTTCAGAACATGGAGGAGATTAAAAAGGTCTTTTATAATAATTTCAGAGAGCAGATAGTTCTTCTAAAATTGAAAATCTACTCTTCCAACTCATCGAACAATGAATCATAGAATGGAGTAAATATGCTCCTGTATTTAATAGTGAAGTAGTAGGAAAGAAATATAATAACATTATTATAAAGAGAGCAAATTTTAATTTTTATGTCTTCCTTCCCCATTCTCCCCATATTATTAAAGGCGTATTGTTCTGATAGATCCTGAATCATCAGCCGTAAAAAGTATCATCACTTTAACCCAGATACACTTACCCAAACATTGCAGGTAAAAGGCGTAGGTGGGGAAGGTAGGAACCGTTTCGAGGCGCTAAGACTTACAGGACCACCGGTGGAAACCCTTAAATTAGAAGTAGAATTAGATGCCACCGACCAAATGGAAGCAGGCGATAAATTAACAGCACGGGTCGGTAAACAACCAGCGTAGATCAGGTTTAGAAACTTTTCTGAATTCGTCCAAATCTACAATAAGTACAAATCAAAGACTAAATCCTAGGTCAAAATAGCTGCGTTTGTATAAAAAAGTTTAGGGAAATGAAAAGTGCAGTATTACGAAAAGCAGAAAAAAAAAGTCAGTCAATGATTTCCTCTTCTACTAATAGAAATGAAATAGTTTCTTTAACCGAAAATTTTATAATGCCCTTTGAAATTAGAGGTCCTTCATTTGATTTTGGAAAAATTAACGTGTATGATCCCAAAAAGACTGTAAGAGTTCAGCCCAAACTACAGATTAATCAGCCCGGGGACAAATATGAGCAGGAAGCCGATCGTATTTCTCAGAAAGTTGTTTTGCCAGGAAACGCGGGCTCGATCCAGGAATCAGAGAATCCAATTTTGCAAGGGAAATTACTGGCAGAGGAGATTACAACAGGAGCAACTGCCGAACTGCATCGAAAATGTAAGAAGTGTAAGGAGGAGGAAGAAGAAAGAATGCTGCATAAAAAAGAAAGTTCGGGATCAACTCCTATGGTTTCAAAGTCTTTTCAATCGCAATTAAATTCAAGCCAGGGCAGCGGAAAACCGATGGATTATCAAACGAACCAATCAATGAGTTCGAAATTTGGTATTGATTTTAGCCAAGTGAGAATTCATAATGATACTAAAGCTGCTCAATTAAGCCAAAGTATTAATGCAAAGGCTTTCACTCTTGGAAATGATATTTACTTTAACCGGAGTGAATATAAGCCACAGACCAAAGGTGGACAAAAACTATTAGCCCACGAGTTAGTGCATACGGTGCAGCAGGGCCGGGAAATAAGGAGACAGCCTGATAGATTCGGTGCTCCACCAATTGACTACGAATTTATTTCCGATCCCCTGGAGCGTAAAATGAGAATGGAAACTGATTACGCGGTCTTCCTTTGGAAAGATGCTATCAAGCGTTTAGAAAAAGGAGAATTGACCGACGAGGATTTAAATAATGAGCGTTTATTAAATCGTATGACCGGTCTCAAATCTTCCGAAGTAATTGATTTGATTAGAAAAATTAAAGATTTTCAAAAACGCAAAGATGAAGAAAGAGCTGCAGCTTTAAAAAGTGGTAAGAAAAACATTGAACCTGTAAAAACGGCTAAAATTATTGAATGGCTTGAAGTTCGTAAATTAATTTCCACGCCAATGGATAAAAATGCAACAGTTACTTATAATGCATTAAATGAAATCGAGAATTATAAAATCTCTTTAAAGGATGTCAATATTACAGTAAAAAAAGATACAAGTAGTACGGCAGGAAATGTAACGAAACCAAAAACAAATTTTGAAGGCAGCTTTAAATGGACGGTAAAAGATGGAAAAATAATTAATCTGAAGAAAGATGGCGAAAGTTTTAATCCTACTTCACTTGAGGTTGAAATTAATACTCAATACCAGGGTGATCCCAATGAAACTTCAGCCTATGGTAAAGGCACTACTGCAGAGGATAAATCAAATAAGACAACAACTTTTCGGGTTCACGAAGGGCAACATGGAATTGACTTTATAGATTATTTGAAAAATAAACCACTGCCGGTAAGCTTAAGTGGTGGTATTAATGGAAATCTAACTCCGGGTCAATTTAAGGAGATTTTGGAATACGTCCAGGGAATTACAAAAGAATCCTGTGAACTGACTGATCAAAGCGGTTTTTCACAGGATGATTACCTGAAGAGCGAGGAAGGTAAAAAAAGTGGAATTAAAAGTTGTAAAACACCTTAATTTTTAAGTTAATGTCCTCTCACCCACGTTCGCCATACATCTTAAAAGGAGGCATTGTCCTCCTGAATCCTGAAAATTCCAGTATCGTACGAATTATTACGCTTCAATACAATCCCGATTCTGTTACACGTAGTTTACAAATTCAGGGGGCGGGCGAAAATGGGGAGCGTTCAGAAGCATTGCGACTCACCGGCCCACCGGTTGAGACATACAGTCTGGAAGCAGAAATTGATGCGACAGACGGTATGGAAATGACCCAAAAAACTGAAGTTGAAGTGGGAATTCAACATAGACTGGCAGCTTTGGAAACGATCATCTACCCGACCAGCGATCATTTGTTTGAAACAAACACACTTGCTCAAATGGGAACACTGGAGATTGTGCCGGCTGAAGCTCCACTTACCCTCTTCGTTTGGAATAAGAATAGGGTTGTACCGGTTAGATTTACAGATCTCAGTATCACTGAAGAAGCTTTTGATCCTCAATTAAACCCTATAAGGGCAAAAATCAATCTTAGCATGCGCGTACTCTCTGTCAACGATCTGGGCTTTGACCATATTGGCGGCAACCTGTATATGAATTATCAGCAAACCAAAGAAAAACTAGCCGGGAGATATGCCGGCGGAAAGTTGTCTGATTTTGGAATAAACAGCATAACATGAAGAATCCGGTAGAACAATTATTGCAGAATACTGGCCTGAATAACAGTTTTTTCAATCCTTCGAGCCGCTATTTTGGCCTGGAAAGTAAAGTTTTAGAAACGAAAAGTTTTCGAAAAACAGCTTATTTGAAAAGAAGGTTTATCGCACAACCCGAAAATTTTGAATTGTTACAGGAGCACCGCGTTATTCAAAATGACAGAATGGATAATATTGCTCACAGATATTATGGTGATGCAGAGCAATTTTGGAGGATATGTGATGCAAACGCTGCCATGCATCCCAATGAACTTACTGCGCAAATAGGAACATATATTAAAATTAGTCTGCCGGAAGGAATTACCGGTGCAAAATAAACATGCTTAAAGGAATAAACTTAACATTAATGATGGGGCCCGGGGTGGCAGTGCCGGTAAATAGAGAAGTTCTCAATGCCCTTACGAATGTACAGGTAACCGGAGGGAAAGAGCAAAGTGGGTTTCAGTTGCAATTTTCTGTCGGCAAAGATTCCGCAATAATCAACAACCTGCTACAGGGCTCATTTTTTGATCCTATCATCACCCGGGTCATTGTTGTTGTTACACTACAGGGGCTTCCGCAGGTATTGATCGATGGTGTGATCACCAATCAGGAATTATCACCATCAAATGAGGCAGGAGCCTCTACCCTTACTATTACCGGTGATGACTTAAGTGCAGTCATGGATATTGTAGAATATACCATGCCTTATCCTGCGATGCCCGATGCTGCGAGGGTCAATTTAATACTGGCGAAATATGCCGCTCTTGGAATTATTCCGGCTGTAGTTCCTCCTCTATTAACAGTTATGAATATTCCAACGGAAAGAAATGAAAGTCAGACCCATTCTACAGACAAGGCATATATCAAACAGCTGGCTGAACGTAACGGCTATATATTTTATATAAAACCGGGACCATTTCCAGGCCAGAACGTCGCCTACTTTGGCCCGGATATCAGCATACCCAAACCACAAAGGGCTCTTTCGGTAAATTTTGATGCAGCGAGTAATACAGAGTCCCTGACATTTTCCATGAATGGATCTGCAAAAAAAATCAAGGTGTTTACAATTATGGATGAAGCCACAGGCAGGATCCCAATACCAATACCTTTACCCAACATCAACCCACTTAGGCCTCCTATGGGCCTAAAACCACCCCCTATTGGGAAATTTGAAAATGCTGATGATTCCGCACAATTAAATACAGCCCAGGCAGCCAGGAATATCATTGCTTTTTTAACACGGGGATCTTCAGCCTCAATCACAGTTAATGGATCACTTGATGTATTGCGGTACGGAAAAATTTTAGAGTCAGGAATGATGGTAGGGGTACGTGGTGCAGGGATTGCCTACGATGGAATTTATTATGTAGACACCGTCACCCACACGATTCAACCCGGTTCATACAAACAAAATTTCACCTTATCCAGGGACGGTACAATTTCAAATGTAGCATCAGTAGCGGTTTAAAATTATGGCAGAAAAAAAATTTTACGGCAAATACAGAGGAACGGTAATTAATAATTTGGATCCCAACCAGAAAGGAAGATTAATGTTAAGCATACCCGATATCCTGGGTATAGTTCCCAGTACATGGGCAGAACCATGTGTTCCCCTGGCCGGCCCCACAGGCCCACCAATGGGTGTTTATATGGTTCCTCCCATAGGCGCCGGGGTTTGGGTGGAATTTGAGCATGGAAATCCAGATTACCCAATTTGGGTAGGTTGTAGATGGGGCACCAGCACAGATGTTCCTCCGGCTGCCACTCAGGGACTTCCTACCTCCCCCAATATCGTCATTCAATCCCTTCTTCAACATAATATTGTTGTAAGTGATCTGCCAGGCCCTACCGGTGGTATTATATTAAAAAGTGCTACAGGGGCGACGATTAAGGTAAATGATATAGGAATTACAATTGATAACGGCAAAGGCGCGAAAATTGAAATGCTGGGCCCAGTTATAGATATGAATAATGGAGCTTTAAAAGTGCTATAATTATGTCGGCTTTTTTATTACACCAGGGAGCAACAGTTTTATGTTCACACGGCGGTCAGGCTCAACCCGTTACCGTAAGTCCTCGTGTCACGGTAAGCGGCCAGGCCGTAGTACTGCAACCAAACCCTCACACGGTTATAGGCTGCCCCTTCAATGTTTCAGGTTCACCCAGCCCATGCGTCACGGCAAACTGGATAACCGGGGCAATGCGGGTCACATCAAACGGAATGCCTCTGTTGCTAATGGATAGCCAGGCAATTTGTACACCAAACGGAACACCCGTTACAATAGTTTCCACCCAAACCAGAGTTACAGGCACCTAAGTTTTGAATATTAGTTTTCCATACCGGTTCACAGAAGAAGGCCGCACCGCCTTGTCTAATAACGAGCGCCATATTCGTAGTATGATTGAACAAATCCTGTTTACCAATCCCGGGGAGCGTGTGAACCGGCCAAAATTTGGAAGCGGACTCCTTCAATCCCTGTTCGAGCCTAATAGTAACGAAATGGCTGCGACATTACAGTTCCTTATTCAGGGTAGCCTTAATCAATGGTTAGGAAACCTTATTGAAGTTAACCAGGTGGAATTATTCCGGTCTGACTCCAGCGTTGAAGTTAAAATCTCCTATACGATCATTAAAAACAGGGAATCAAATACAGTTATACTAACAAAAGAAATCTAGGTGAAAACGTATTGCTGTACAGATAAAAGAAGAAACTTAATCCGGTCACTTACCAGTCTAAATGGCATGGAATACCTCGAGGTAGTTTCGACTGAAAATATTTCTGAAAAGCAGAAAATTCTTAAGATTCAGTTTTTGAAGGATCTAAGTAATCCCATCCTGCCTGAACATATTTTCATCACCCGGGATGATACATTAAGCGGTATAAAAGTTTCTGAAGTCATTGATTCCACACCTAATTCCATCACTATAAAGCTTTCCAACCATGGAGATTTTTCATTATACACCCTTCATCTTATGGAAGATCTTGAGGAGAAAGAATTTTTACCCGGTTTTGACCGAATGCTTTCTTTTATTCAATTTTCTTTTAAGGTGGAATGCTTTACAGATATTGATTGCAAAGCCGAAGAGAATAGCTGTGCTGAAGCTTCGACGGAAGATACTTTGAACATAAATTACCTGGTAAAGGATTATGCATCATTCCGTCAATTAATCCTGGACAGAATGTCGTTACTCGTCCCCGGCTGGACAGAAAGAAATCCGGCCGATCTGGGTATGACCCTGGTTGAATTGCTTGCCTATGTAGGAGATTATTTAAGCTACCGCCAGGATGCGATTACCACCGAGGCTTATTTGAGCACAGCCCGTAAACGAATCTCAGTACGGAGACACGCGCGGCTGGTAGATTATCATATGCATGAAGGAGTAAATGCGCGCACCTGGGTTCATATTGATGTAAGTGAAGATTCAGATGAACAGTGGATACGAAAGGTAGACGCCAATGATTTCAGAACCAAATTCTTAACACATAATCAAATAAAAAACAATGAGGAACTGGTTTTAAATGAAAACCAATTCTTAAAAATATTGGACCAAAATCCGCTTGTTTTTGAACCACTACATGACCTTCAGCTATTCCACGTTCATAATTCCATATCATTTCATAATTACGGGAATGTAGATTGCTGCTTACCTAAAGGGAGTACCCAAGCTACCCTTGTTGGACAGCTGGATAAATTAAAAATTAATGATGTATTGATCTTTAAAGAAATCCTGGGTCCTAAAACAGGTAGCGTATCTGATGCCGATCCTGATCACAGGCACGCGGTAAAGATCATTGACATTGAATTCAGTACTGATTTTGACTTTTCAGAAGACCCGGCTACTGAACTTGATATAACACTCATTAGATGGAGTGAGGAGGATGCACTCCCGTTTCCCTTATGCATTTCATCTACGATAAGCAATGAAGAAAAACAAGAGATTTTGGAAGTATCCATTGCTTTAGGAAATAATGTTTTGGCAGATCACGGACTTTCTGTATCAGATCTGAAAGAAATTGATCCAAACTTTGAAAATATCCAGGGTAGTTTATTCCCGGCCCGGGTGCCTGATAGTAAATATCATTACGCATACCAACATGCAAATCATTGCTCAGAGGATTTCCGAAGACCAATTCCGCCTAGATATAACCCAATGATAGAGGCGTATCCCATTACACATTCGCAACGGTTGGAATTCAATAATTCAGATGCTTCAGATCTGCTAATATCTGCCACAAAATCGATTTCTCAGGATCCTGCAAAGGCGGTTCCCTGTGTTGAACTAACAGAAATTATGGATTCTGAAACCGGTTATCAAATACTTCCTGATAAATGGACTACTGTAAATGATCTTTTGATAGATAGTTCTATACTTGATCAACACTTTGTTATTGAAAATGATGATAATTCCAGGTCATTTATTCGGTTTGGAAATAATATCAATGGAAAATTCCCAGCTTCGGGCTCCAAATTCCTGGCAGAGTATAGAATTGGAAATGGGACTACCGGAAATCTTGGGAGGGATAGCCTGGGCCTTATCGTTACCACCAATTTAAGTTTAAAAATAGATTCTATTAGTAATCCCCTAGCTGCCATAGGGGGAAAAGAGCCGGAGAGCGTGGAAGAAGTAAAGCAATATGCACCACAGGCTTTCAGGACACAGGAGCGTGCTGTTACTGTAAAGGATTATGAAGATATGGCTAAGCGATGTAAGAAGGATATTCAATCTGTAAACGCCAACCTGCGTTGGACCGGTAGCTGGCACACGGCTTATATAACAGCTGACAGGCTTGGAGGTAAAAAGGTATCTGAACAATGGGAAAATGAATTAAAGGGATGTTTGCAGACCTACAGACTTACCGGGCTTGACCTTGAAGTGGATGAACCTGTATATGTAGGTCTGGAACTGGAACTGTCTGTATGTCTATTACCAAATAGCTTTAAGGTAGATGTGCTTCGGGAGATCAAAAATTGGCTGAGCAATAAATCAAGGAATGGAATTATGGGATTTTTTCATCCCGATAATCTTGTTTTTGGACAAACTTTATATCTAAGTAAGATTTATGCCATTGTGCAGCACATACCGGGTGTACAATCTGTGGAAATCAACAAATTTCAGCGCTATGGTTTACCGGGTTCAAGTGGCCTGGAAACAGGCAAACTGGAATTTGGGAAAAGAGAGATTCCAAGGCTGGATAACGATCCTAACCGTATAGATATGGGTTTTCTTACGATTAAAGTCAAAGGAGGAAGGTGATGGAAGAACTATCTACTTGTGGATGCTGTAGCGGGGTTTCATTAAAGACCCCAATGCAAATATATAATCGTCCCGGCCTTACCAGTTTGGCTTACCGCATAGGCCGGCATAAGGATTTTAGGGCTAGTCTTCTTTCTAAATTATCTGGCAGGCAACTTGATAGTTTGCTTAAATTAACTACCAGGTCTGATAATGACTTTACAATTGCCCTGCTGGACTCCTTCTCCATTATGGCAGATGTGCTAACCTTCTACCAGGAACGTTTAGCCAATGAAGCTTATTTAAAAACTTCCACAGAACTTTTATCCATTACTGAATTAGCCCGGTTGATTGGCTACGAATTAAACCCCGGCGTCGCCGCAACAACTTTCCTTTCTTTCACACTGGATGAAAATTCAAATAAACCGGGTGAGGACATCGTAAGAAAGATAAGATCTACAGATCAGGAAAATACTATTATAAAAATTCCGGTTGGAATGAGATCCCAAAGTATCCCTGAACCGGGAGAAGATCCTCAAATCTTTGAAACTATTCAAGAGATCAAAGCAAAATCTGACTGGAATGCCATGGGTGTAAAGTCATTCGTGAAGCAGGATAACATTTTAAATGCGAGTGTGATCTTTATTCAGGGAATGGAAAACAATATCAACAAAGGAGACCAGATTTTGGTAATAGAGAATGGAGAGAAAAAAATGAGAAAAGTGATCAGGGTTGAACTACGAAAAGATACTGATACTACTGCCATTTATTTTAATAACGAACTATTTATTACTGCTTATCTATACAATTTCCAGTTATCAAATTTAACAAATTACTATGTTGCTCATCAGGTTTTAAATAAGACAACTGTTACTAATATAATTAGCGGAGAAAATAAATCAAACAAAATAAGCGCAAAGGAACTCCAGTCAACCTTCTCCATTCAAAACTGGAGCAAATATGAATTTAAAAAAACGGTGAATTTTTTTAAGCCCACTGCAGATGAAGAAACCAGAATTTATGTTTTTAGAAACAAAGCTTCCTTGTTTGGTTATAATGCACCTGTAAGAAGGCCTGTTTTTGCAAATAATGGTGATGTGACTTATGTAGATCAGGTAGTTACTGAAAGCAACAACACAATCACCCTGGATTCAGAATATCCTGAAGTTACCTCTGGCGAAGATAGCTTTATTGCATTAAAAAGAGGTACAGGCGTTTTTCAATATTTTGAAATTGATTCAGCTGAATTATTACCCCAGGCCAAATATGGCATGAGCGCAAAATCCACTAAAATTCAGGTGAGAGGTAGCCTAACCTGGAATGCAGGTTTTTCAAACATTCGCAATTCCATTGCTTATATACAAAGTGAAAAATTATCATTAACCCAAAAACCTATTACCACACCAATAGAGTCCGGTTCATCTGTCATCAATCTGGATAAATATTACGTAGATCTAATGCCCGGCCAGCACATTTTAATTTCAGGGGAAATTAAGGACCTTCCGGGAATTGTCCGGGCAGAAGTTCATACCATCCGGGAAGTGTCACTTGTGGATAATGTAACACAAATAGTAATTGAACGTAACCTGAAGAATAGTTACATAAGGGATACTGTAACCATCAATGCCAACGTAGCCCTGGCATCACATGGAGAAACCGTCAATGAAATACTGGGAAGTGGTAATACAGCCATCCCTTTTCAAAGGTTTTATTTAAAGCATAATCCGCTTACTTATATCGCAGATAATTCTTCAACAGGTTCTTCATCCACTTTGGAAATTAGAGTAAATGAAATCTTGTGGAAAGAGGTTGCTTTCTTCTATGGCCAAAAACCGGATGCTCAAATTTATACAATTAGCCACGATGATGAGGGTAACACTGTGATCACATTTGGTGACGGAAAGCATGGAGAAAGACTTCCCACAGGAAATTTGAATGTAAGAGCTACCTACCGAAAGGGAATTGGTTCTTCCGGCCTGGTAAGGTCAAACCAAATTACTCAATTATTGTCCCGCCCGCATTATTTGAAAACCGTAAACAACCCGTTGGCTTCTGAAGGTGCTGAGGATGCGGAGAAGACAGAAAATGCCAGGGAAAATGCAAACCTCAACATTTTCACGCTAAACAGGATCGTATCTATAAAAGATTATGAAGATTTTGCCAGATCCTTTGCCGGAATTGAGAAAGCACAGGCTATATGGTTATGGTCCAGTTACGGTAAAGTCATACACCTTACGGTTGCCGGTGCAAAAGGAGAAGAAATATCTGAAGGGAGTGATTTGAGAAAAAATTTGATCTCTGCCATACAAAAATATTCCTATCCCGGGGTATCTGTTGAAGTAGACTCCTATTTGCCCAGGTATTTTCAGATACAAGGAAATCTTAAAGTTGCTGATACTTATAATTTTGATCTTGTACATGAAGAAGTAACAAATAAACTTACCAAACGATATTCATTCGAAAACAGACATATTGGCGAGCATGTATTTCTAAGCAAAATTATTGCAGAAATAGAGTCGGTTGAAGGTGTGGAGTATGTTGATATTGACAGGTTATTCATCACAGGACTAGAGGGGCGATTAAATACTCAACTTACCGCGAAAACAGTAAGATCCAATCCCAAAGATTTCAGGTCTTCTGAATTAATTCAGTTAGACCCGGGCCTTCTACAATTCAGTAAAATCTAACAGGATTTATATGAAATTTGATCTGGAACAAATCTACTCTTTGCTACCTGCAATTTATCGGGTTAGGGACCACGAGCTTAAGGAAGGTGAAGAATCGCCTCCTTTACGAGCCTTACTGGCTATAATTGCTGAAGAGGTTGAGTTTTTAGAGGATAATGTAGATCAGCTCTATGATGATTACTTCATAGAGACCTGTGCAGAGTGGGTTGTGCCCTACATTGGTGAACTTGTAGGCAGTAAACCGCTAATACCTGTAAAATCCTCAGGTTTTTCTTCAAGGACAGAAGTGGCAAACACTATTGCTTATAGAAGGAGAAAAGGAACATTATCAATAATCGAGCAACTGGCCAGGGACATTACTCATTGGGACGCAAATGTGGTGGAATATTTTAAACTCCTGGCCACAACTCAATATTTAAATCATTTAAGGCCTGAAAACCTGGTGGTACCACATTTGAACAATTGGGAGCAACTGGAATATATAAATACTCCCTTTGACACGATACCCAGAACTGCCGATGTTAGGAACATTAATATTAAGCGTGGAAAATATAATATCCCGAATATAGGTATATTTCTATGGCGCATAAGTGCCTCATCCCGGGAAAAATCCCCGGCATTTCATATTGGTGGACAAAGATATTCCTTTCATCCATTAGGGGTAGATCTTCAATTATATAATTTTCCGAAAGCTGAATCATCACTTACTCAATTAGCAGGACCACAAAATATGCCTGTACCTTTTAGAAGAAGGTTGTTGAAGGAACACATCAATAATCATTATGGTACTGGTAAGGATATTTTTATTCAAATTGGGCCTGACAGGGATATTTTGGCAGAAGAAATTTGTATTGGTGATCTAAGTAACTGGGAAGATCATAGCGTGATTCCGCCAGATGATATCGTTGTAGTAGACCCTCTTTTGGGAAGAATCCAATTTGGTGAGGATTTTTCCGCAGAATTAGGTTCCGCCGAAATCCATGTCTGGTATAATTACGGAAGCCAGAATTTGTTTGGAGGTGGTGAATATTTTCGAAAAGAAAGTTTCTCTGAAATCAAACAAATTATTACAATCTCAAAAGATACAGGAGTGGGAGATTTTGAAAATATTCAGGAGGCAATTAACCAGGCGCAAACCAGTTCAACAAATGCTGTTATAGAGATTTTGGATAACGAAACATATAACGAAACTTTATCCATAGATCTTGGACCCGGGCAATCTCTGGAATTAAGAGCAGTGCAGGGGAAACAGCCCGTGCTCATGCTTAACGGCGAAATCACCATTACAGGTGATGAACTGGCTGATCTCACGTTAAACGGATTATTGATCGATGCCGGTAATCTGGTTGTGCAGTCTACCTCTAAACTGGAAAAAATAACCATAATACATTGTACAATACGACCTGCCATTGCAGAAAACAGGATCATCCTGCAATCCCCTACCCTGCTGCAAATTCAATATTCAGTAATTGCAGGTATAGAAACAGTAGCGGACTGTGTACTTACTATTGAAAATTCTGTTGTGGACGTGATCGATCAAAATGAGAAGGCAATAACCGGAGCAGAAAACGAACTGGCTAAACTCACTATCCTAAATTCAACTATTCTTGGGTTAATTGAGGTTAAGGAGGTGGGTCTAATAGAAAACTCAATTTTAGTTTCGGCCATCAATGTTGTCTTTTTACAATCCGGTTGCGTGCGTTTTTCCTATCTCCCATCCGGGTCTGTAACTCCTGGAAAATATAATTGTTATCCCGGAGAAACTTCAAACGAATCTGTTCTAGCACCTTATTTCAAATCGACCACTTATGGCAATGCGGCTTATTTTCAAAACCATCAACTTGCCGATAAAATATTCTTAGAGGGAGCCGACGATGGGTCAGAATTAGGGGCTTATCACAATCTATTTCAACCGCAAAAAGAGTCTAATCTTAAAACCAGATTGAGTGAATACCTTCGATTTGGTATGGAAGCAGGGATTTTTTATGCCTCTTAAAAATTGTAAACCTTTCTAAATTCAAAATTATGTCAAGCGATTATTCCAGACTCATATTTGACGAAAAGAAACATTATAGCTCCGTCCGGATGCAGCAAGGAAGGGTTCTACTTGACTCCGACTGGAATTCACAATCAGATATTTCCCGGCATAGGAAAAGGATCGAAACAGTTGATGTGATTGGTCTAACAGGGGTGCCAATAAAAACAAATGGATATCTCCTTTCCCAAAATGAAGGTGGCCTGTCCCTTTCTCCGGGAAGAATATACATAAATGGTCTGCTTTGTGAATTACATGAGGCTATCACTATGACACCGGGATCTGGTTCCTTAATTATTCCTTCAGGTGAAAATTCCTTACCCTATGCCTTGATAGATAGGCTCCCAGAAAATGGAAATTTCTTGATATATCTGGAAGCTTGGGAAAGAGAGATCACCTATTTGGACGATCCAATTATCAGGGAAAAAGCACTGGGGGATCCTGACACCACCACCAGATTACAAACCGTATGGCATCTCAAATTTGCGGAAGTTGAAGAGAACAGTAGCTGTGATAGCATAGACCTATCCAAAATTGAAAATGCACCAACCGGTCAAATGGAAGCCAGAACGGTTTCTTCGGAAATGAGTGAGAATCCTTGTGATTTTAACCAAACCAGTGGATACAGGCGTCTAGAGAATCAATTATACCGGATAGAAATACAAGACGGGGGTAATCTGTCTGAGTCAACATTTAAATGGTCACGAGAGAATGCTTCAATTATGGCTAAGGTAACTGAACTCTCCGGAGGTAATACAGTGAAAGTTCATTCCCTCGGGAGAGATGATGTACTGGGATTTGGAATTGGTGATTGGGTTGAATTCGTCAACCATAAAACCAATTTAGAAAGAACGGTTAATAATTTACATCAAATAACAGAAATCAACAGAAGTACAAATGAAATAAAAATAAGCGGTAGTGTTGAGGTTTGGGAACTAAATGGTTTAAAAATAATTCGTTGGGATCAGGCAGATGAATCAATTCCCTTAAACACTAATTTCACTGCCATAGAAGATGGTATTGAGGTAAGGTTTAAAACGGGCACCTACAGACCGGGAGATCACTGGTTAATTCCGGCAAGAACCATTGACTCTTCAATAGAATGGGAACCGGATACTGCATTGCCTCCAAAGGGTGTACAAACTAATTACGCAGAGATTGGAATAGTTGAAATATCAAATGGTGATATTCAATCTGTAACAGATTGCAGGAAATTATTTCCACCTCTAACAGACTTACCAGGTGTTTCCGGAGGATGCAGCACCTATCACGTTAAACCACAGCCGGGATGGGAGCGGATTTTCAGCAGAATAAAAAAAGGGGAACACGCCAAAATTTGCTTTGAAATAGGCACTTATAATTTAACTTCCACTGTAACAATAAAAGATAAGGGCCACCTTGTAATTACAGGCTGTGGTCCAGGAACATTTATTCGAGGAAACAATATACAGACGGCCCTTCGATTTGAGACTTGTCAAAGTGTAGATATTTCTAATCTGAGTTTTCAGACAAATTCGGTGAAAAATCAGTTTAATGAAGATAAATTAAATCTAAAAGGGGGTTTAACCTTTGTCAATACCGAATCAGTAACAATAGAAAAAATAAAAGGAACTTGCGGACAGGATCCAAAACCCCAGGCCTCTTGTATAACCTATTACAATGATAAACAGCATTCCGGTTCCATTAATATAAGAAACTGTAAGTTTGATGTTGGATTTTACCAACATGGCGTGATCATCATAAATGCAAATCGATCTATAGTAGAGAATAATGTCATTAATGCAAGAGCCAAACCCGCAAATCTTAGAGTAATTGATAGAATTCGTATAGACAACCGAACAAGGAGAGCCTTCCTAAGAATTTTAATGTCCAATTTTGCGACAGAGAGTAGATCTGCTGCTAATGAAACTGTTTCTTTCGGAGATGTAAACCTAAGTTTTCGCACCAATCCTGATCTTCGAAATGCCAATTACTGGAATACCTTTTTGCGCAATCACCCACCTGAAAGAAATATAACCACCGATAGAGAACTGCGCAGACATTTGGAAAGAGCTACAGCTTTGGAGCTTATGAATGATAATATAAATAATAGCGTACTGGAGAAATTTGTTGCTGCTATTGAACGGGAAGATCCGCCACTTGGTTTTCAGGGGATAGTAATAGGTGGGGAAAAGGCTACGGAAATACACATTTTTAGAAACCGTATTGAGAATTTCTTACAAGGTATCCATATAGGCTTAAGTCATCGTCATGAATCTACCCAGGAATATGACATTATTAATTCAGCAAGAGTGGAAAAAAATTACGTTAAAAATATATTGCCTATTCTTGTTACCCAGGCCAGGCACGGGATATTTGTTGGAAATTGCCACCGATTATATATTGAAAATAATGAACTGGAATTGCACCGTGTACCTAAAGCTGGAAAGGTATTGTTTGACGGAATTCGTGTGTGGGGCCATTTGGGGAGAAAAGGTACTATTTCCAATAACGATATTTTTAGTACCACTCTACCCGAAAACAGTTATAATATTGGCATTAAAGTAGAAAACCTTAGCACCCTTGATCGTAGCTTATACTGGAATGTGAGTTGGAATTCAATTTTTTCGAGAACACAGAAGATGGATTTACCAGGCAATTTCTTTTCTAAATATTTAGATACTAACCAATAATTTTATATTGATACTATAGTTCTTGTATAAGTTAAAGAAAAAAATTATCTTTAAAAGTAACGTCAACTTGCATGGTGCGTCAATTGTTGCGAAGAATGTAAAAACTGTCGACATGAGTGCGATGGAAAGTGCAAAATTCAAGGTATAGATAGGGTTCGAGTCCCAGGGCGTTACAATGACGAGTCAATCTGTTTAAGGTTGACTCGTTTTTATTTTGGTACTATTGAACTATACTTTTTTTAGCTATCATGGGAATTAGAAATAGCTATTTCTATAAATTTATCTATTGGAAAGAAGACCTTATTTAATATTCATAATGCAGCTCACGACTTCAAAAATATTTATTTCTTTCAGCTTCACTGAACTAATTCCGTATTTCATTCAAACCGCAATTTGTGATAAATTCACTATCGAAAATCTCTAAAGCAGGAGCAGAAAGCAGCATATTCCTGCTAGTTATCCAGGTATCCACAGCTTCCTTACCATACATATTGACAACTCTTTTTTTATTAAGAATAAAATTGATCTTACCCCAGTGTAAGGTATAGGGAATATTTAATTCCTCCAGTTTAGCCCATACCGCTGTAAAAAAGTTCCTTGCGCTGTCGCCATCTACCCCGTCCATCTCCAGTACACAGGTGATGGGGAATTTTGTAAATCCCAACATAGCCTTTGTGCCTTTTACATAACGTAATGCAAGGCCTCCGGGAAAAGGATGTTTCTTATTTACT
>DATHWA010000140.1:0-8750 GCA_035461025.1 Gillisia sp.
GAGAATTCTCAATTTTTCCGGAAGTTGCTTTTTTACAGCTAAGAATTTGGTCCGTGTTCTGGATATTGGAAGCGCAGCGATCCTAACTCTTTTTCCAGATGCCCATATTTAAATGTCCTCAATTTGTGTAGGGGCAATCCCGGTCTTATAGTCAATGATTTTCATCATGTATTTGTGTACAGAGGGACTTCCCGCTTTCACCTTGATAAAATATTGATCCCTGTAAATAGAATATTCTTCAGCACGTCCTTTGTAAATTTTCAGTTTATAATATGGGATCACCAGAGCATAAGTTTCCAGCAGCGAACGAAACATTACGATAATTCCGTTTGGCCTCATTTCAATATTACAAACATTGGAGTTGTTATCAAGGACCAGCAGGTTATGTATATCTATACTTGATGAGGTAATGTGTAATTTGGGGGACCCTATTCCATTAAGGCGGAATCGCTCTACCAGGGTAAAGGTCTTTCCTACTTCTGCATGTATCCTATCCCTAATTTTGGGCTGATTGTAGCTAATATTCAGCAGCATTTTGTTTTTCTTTAAAGATAAGGATTTGACAATAAAGCAGTAGACCCTGGTCTTAAATTCTCTTATCTTTGCGGTTTTAGAAATAATTAGATCTAAACCGTAATACGCAAATGAGAGTCCAGGATGCTATTGAACTGCAGGTAAAAGAAGCAGTAAAGAATTTATATGAGGTTACAGTAGAAACAGTAGAATTTCAACCTACCAGAAAAGACTTTGAAGGGGACATTACAGTCGTGACCTTTCCTATGTTACGCAAAATTAAAACCAATCCTGTTCAATTAGGTGAGGCTATAGGAAATTATCTGGTGGAGAATGTTCCTCAGGTAGACAGGTTTAACGTAGTGCAGGGGTTTCTCAACATTGTTCTCAAGGATAGCTTTTACCTTGAACGGTTCCTGGAAATAAATAAGCAAAAGGATTTTGGAAAGGCACAGCCTGGCTCCACATCCAAAGCGATAATGGTAGAGTACTCCTCGCCTAATACCAATAAACCCCTTCATCTTGGACATATTAGAAATAACTTACTGGGTTACTCTGTTTCAGAAATATTGAGAGCAGCAGGGAATACTGTTTATAAAACCCAGATCATCAATGATCGTGGGATACATATTTGTAAATCTATGCTGGCCTGGGACCGGTACGGTAATGGTGAAACTCCTGCCTCAAGTGGTCTTAAAGGCGATAAACTAGTAGGTAATTATTATGTAAAGTTTGATCAGGAATACAAAAAAGAGATCAAGGCCCTGATGAAAAAGGGGAAAACAGAGGAGCAGGCAAAAGCTGATGCTCCTATTCTTGCTGAAGCCAAGGAAATGCTACGTCAATGGGAGGCCGGAGATGAGAAGGTGGTTGCCCTATGGGAAAAGATGAACCAGTGGGTATATGATGGTTTTGAGAAAACTTATGATGCCCTGGGAGTGGATTTTGATAAAAACTATTATGAGAGTCAAACTTATCTTCTGGGAAAAGATGTCGTGAACCAGGGTCTGGAAAAAGGTGTTTTTTACAGGAAGAAAGATGGCAGTGTATGGATAGATCTTACAGATGAGGGATTAGATGAAAAAATCGTCCTTAGAAGCGACGGCACCGCTGTTTATATGACCCAGGATATTGGTACGGCCATACAAAGGGTGAAGGATTTTGATATAGACGGGATGGTTTATACTGTAGGGAATGAGCAGGATTACCATTTTAAAGTCCTCTTTCTTATACTGAAGAAATTGGGCTATGACTGGGCCAATTACCTTTATCATTTAAGTTATGGAATGGTAGATCTTCCTACTGGAAAGATGAAGAGCCGGGAAGGAACTGTGGTGGATGCAGATGATCTTATGGAGCAAATGACCCTCACTGCTAAAACTATTTCTGAACAATTAGGGAAGTTGGATGATTATACTGAAACTGAGAAAGAAGAATTATACAGAATAATTGGTCTTGGGGCGCTGAAATATTATATTCTGAAGGTGGACCCTAAAAAGAGAATTCTGTTCAACCCTGAAGAGTCTGTAGATTTCCAGGGAAACACCGGGCCTTTTATTCAATACACATACGCCCGTATACAGTCAATCCTGCGAAAAGCCGATTTTGACACAATGGAAGATTTCGATATACAGCAGGGATACCAATTGCACGAAAAGGAAAAGGAGCTTATCAAGCAACTTTTGTTATATCCTGAAACCGTGCAACTGGCGGCTGAGAATCATAGTCCGGCTCTTATTGCCAACTACACGTATGATCTGGTTAAGGAATTTAATTCTTTTTATCAAAATGTAACTATTTTAGGCACCCCGCAACTTAATGAAAAGAACTTCCGGGTGCAGTTAGCAAAAACAGTTGGGGGAGTGATAAAATCTGCTTTTGAATTGCTTGGAATAAATGTTCCGGAGAGAATGTAATTTCCCGTAGTTGCGTATTTTTGTATTTATAAAATTATGGATATGAGAAGAGTAGTGTTTTTGGGAATGATCCTATCCTTTTTTGGATTGGCTTCCTGCGATGTTGGAGATAATGACACGCCGTGTATTACAAGACCTGTAGAGCTTTTTCTTGAATTTGTAGAAGAGGAAACCGGAGAAAATCTGTACTCCAATAACACCTTTGAACAGGCAGACCTGGAAATTACAGATGAAGATGGAGGTGATGTTCCCTTCACTTTTATAAGAGACCTGGATAGAACATTTTTACAATTAAGCCTGGGAATGGAAGAGGGGGAAAGAGTAATTTCCATCCAGCCGGACGCTGAAGTAAGTTTGGATATTGAACTAACTCTGGCAAGACTGCAGGATTCATGTGGTTCCTATTACATTAGTGAGTTTGACGTGACCAATTATGATTATGATCAGGATGGTTTTCCCGGGGTTGTAAGAATACTTTTCTAGCTTTTTGAAAATCAATTTCCCCTGCAGAAACTTTTTTCTACTGGGGGTAAAATCATTAAATTTGTTCTCCCGCCCGGAAAGCGTGGAAATTATAAAATTACAGAGATAATTATGTTTGATAATTTAAGTGATAAGTTAGATAATGCCTTACATGTCCTGAAAGGACATGGACAGATTACTGAAGTAAATGTTGCTGAAACTCTTAAGGAGGTTAGGCGAGCGCTGGTAGATGCCGATGTGAACTATAAGATAGCCAAGGATTTCACCGGTACTGTGAAGGAAAAGGCCCTTGGTCAAAACGTTTTGACAGCGTTGAAACCGGGGCAGTTAATGGTGAAGCTTGTAAAGGATGAACTTACCCAGTTAATGGGAGGTGAGGCAGCAGGGATTGATCTTTCCGGGAATCCTTCGGTGATATTAATGTCCGGGTTACAGGGTAGTGGTAAAACCACCTTCTCCGGTAAACTTGCGAATTATCTCAAAAATAAAAAATCTAAAAACCCACTTTTGGTTGCCTGTGATGTATATCGCCCGGCTGCAATTAACCAATTGCACGTGGTTGGGGACCAGGTTGGGGTAGAGGTATACAGCGATGAAGGAAACCAGGACCCAGTAAGTATCGCGAAAGCTGCGATAGCTCATGCAAAGCAGAATGGACATAATGTGGTAATTATAGATACCGCAGGTCGTTTGGCAGTAGATGAAGCGATGATGACAGAGATCGCAAATATCCACAGTGCCATCCAGCCAAATGAAACTCTTTTCGTTGTAGATTCCATGACTGGGCAGGATGCGGTAAATACAGCAAAGACTTTTAATGAGCGACTTAATTTTGACGGGGTTATCCTTACAAAATTAGATGGTGATACACGAGGTGGTGCAGCCATTTCTATTAAATCTGTAGTAAACAAACCTATTAAGTTTATTGGTACAGGTGAGAAAATGGATGCCATTGATGTTTTCTATCCGGATCGTATGGCAGACAGGATCCTGGGGATGGGGGATGTTATCTCCCTTGTTGAAAGGGCACAGGAGCAATATGATGAGGAAGAAGCAAGAAAGCTTCAAAAGAAGATCGCTAAGAATCAGTTTGGTTTTGACGACTTCCTTAATCAGTTACACCAAATTAAGAAAATGGGGTCTATGAAGGACCTTATGGGGATGATTCCGGGAGCAGGAAAAATGCTTAAGGATGTTGATATAGATGATGATGCTTTCAAGCATGTGGAAGCGATCATTTATTCTATGACCCCGGAAGAAAGAAGTACTCCCACTGTTATAAACGCCAATAGAAAGAAAAGAATTGCTAAAGGATCCGGTACATCTGTTCAACAGGTGAATCAATTGCTGAAACAATTCAACCAAATGGGTAAAATGATGAAGATGATGCAAGGCGGCGGCGGCAAGAAGATGATGCAAATGATGAAAGGAATGAAATAATTGCTGCTGGCATAGCAAACATTTATAAAAAACAACCCCGGTAAATTTGGCCCCTCAATCTGCCAACTGCACCATTCTAAACAAGATATTGAAATGACTATTCTTGACGGTAAGAAAACAAGTAATGACATCAAAAATGAAATTGCTGTAAAGGTTTCCAAAATGAGAGAGCGTGGGGAAAAGGTCCCGCATCTGGCTGCCATTATAGTTGGGAGTGATGGCGCTAGTATGACTTATGTGAACAGTAAGGTGCAGGCGTGTAAAAAAGTAGGTTTTGAGTCTTCTCTCTATAGGTTGTCTTCTACCGTAAGCGAGCTTGAATTACTGGCAAAGATCCAGGAGCTTAATGAAAATGACGATATAGATGGTTTTATAGTTCAATTGCCATTGCCTCCTCAAATTGATACACAAAAAGTTTTAAATGCAGTAGATCCTGAGAAGGATGTAGATGGCTTCCATCCTACGAATTTCGGAAAAATGGCATTGGATATGACCTCCTTTATTCCGGCGACCCCTTTTGGGATTTTGGAATTACTGGAGCGCTATGATATTCCTACAAAAGGAAAACACACAGTGGTAATTGGAAGAAGTTATATAGTAGGAAGGCCAATGAGCATCCTAATGGGTAGGAGCGGATTCCCCGGAAATTCAACAGTAACCCTAACCCACGAATTTACCAAGAATATAACCCAGATAATCTCCCAGGCAGATATTGTTATTATAGC
Source organism: Gillisia sp. (assembly GCA_035461025.1). Taxonomy (GTDB): domain Bacteria; phylum Bacteroidota; class Bacteroidia; order Flavobacteriales; family Flavobacteriaceae; genus Gillisia. Next base: position 5,078 of record DATHWA010000140.1, read on the forward strand.
CGTAGGAATACCTAATTTCCTTAAAGTAGAAATGATCAAAGATGACGCCGTTATCATTGATGTAGGGATCACAAGAGTGCCGGATGAAAATGCAGAAAAAGGATATGTGATTAAAGGGGATGTGGATTTTGAAAACGTAAGTAAACGGGCATCGTTTATAACTCCTGTTCCTGGTGGCGTTGGCCCTATGACGGTTTCCATGCTCTTAAAAAACACCCTTCTTGCAAGAGAAAATCATAGAAGAAAGGCGAAAGCCGTGACAAACTAATAAAAAAGCCGCTTTAATGCGGCTTTTTTATTTAGCTAAATATAAAGAGGTTAATAGTTAATCCTATTATTCATCCTCCTGTTCTTCCAGTTTCCAGTCGAGGTAATTGTGCAGGTCTGTTTCAATAAACCTTAAGCTAAAGGTGAGTACAGCGAAATCATCTATATATCCAATACCGGGGATAAAATCCGGAATGATATCAAAAGGATTTAACACGTACAAAAATGCAAAGGCTATTGCAGCTATAGTAAACCAGGGAACATTGGAGTAAACTCCTTTCCTATAATCTTTCAGCATCCCAAACATCACTTTTCCCAGTTCTGTATACTTTTTTAAAGCGTTGGAGCTTGAAATTTTTTCAGCGATTTCCTCCTGATTATCCATAACTACATCCACGTCATCTTCGCTTACCTTAGTGATCTCTCCGCTAACGTATTCTTCATCAACGATCTTGTCTTTCTTTCCAAACATATCTTTCAGTTTTAAATTCAGTTATTTATAAATTATCATAATCATTTCCATATTCTTTCTTATATATCTTCAAAATAAGGAGAAATAAAGATATTAACAGCGGGCCAAAGATCAAACCAATGAACCCAAACAGTGGCACACCTACTATAACCCCAAATAAAGTGATCAACGGGTGAACACTTGCCAGCTTTTCCAGGATATACAGTCGTACTATATTATCTGTAGAACCTACCACTACAACTCCATAAATTAAAACTGCCATAGCCTGCCATGTTTGACCTAATGAAAGCATTAGTAAAGTCACGGGAATAAATCCCAGGGCAGACCCTATAAATGGCACCATTGATCCTATTGCTGTAATCGCAAACCAAAAGAAAGGATCCGGCACGCCAAAGATCAAATATCCAATTAATGCAATAACTCCCTGAAAAATTGCTACCAGCGGGATTCCCAACGCATTGGACTTAACCGAAATGTCACTTTCTTTCTCAATAAGCTCTATATTCTCGTCATTCAATGGAATATAAGTCCTAAGCATTGTTGTCATTTTGTCCCTGTTAATGAGCATATAATACAACATGAAATACATGATCCCAATAGCAATAATCGCGGTAAAAGTACCACCTGCCAGGCTTTGAAGGTTATTAGACAGCCACCCTGTAACAGCGCTGCTGTCAATTGTATTACTAATATTGAATCCAAGATATTCCTGGAGATTATCTGCCTGTTCTTTAACAGCAACTACTACTTTCTCAGAATTGGCAATAAATTTACCTATTTTGGAATATAGCATTATAATGATCAGGACTACAGGCACCAATATGCCTATAAAGGAAGCCAGCATTAAAACCGCTGCTGCCAGAGGTTTTTTCCAGCCTCTGTTTTCCAATTTTCTCATCCAGGTCTTAAGGATAACATATAATGTTATGGCACCCAATACCCCGGACAAAAACGGAACAATTTCCTTGAATATCAAAAACCCCAGGAATATAATTACCAGCAGCACGAACAATTGCCGTACTAATGAGGGTTTTAGTTTATCCATTGATGTGCCTATTTAGCAAACAACTGCCCCATGTCCTTAAAAGCCTTGAATTCCAGTGCGTTTCCGGAAGGGTCTTTAAAGAACATAGTAGCCTGTTCACCTGTCTTACCTTTAAATCTAATATATGGCTCTATTACAAAGCTGATATTTTGTTTTTTCAATTTTTCTGAAAATTCCTGGAAAACGTCCCATTCCAGCACAACCCCAAAATGTGGAATTGGTACATCCTTACCATCAACAGGATTACCTTTCCCTACCTGGGCAGGTTGAGGTTCCTGGACGTGAATGACCAGCTGATGTCCAAAAAAATCAAAATCTACCCAGTGATCACTGCTTCGTCCTTCTGTACACCCCAGTGTGTCCCTGTAAAAAGTTCTGTTTTCCTCAAGTTCCCGGACAGGTATGGCCAGGTGAAAAGGTTGTAATTTACCCATATAATTATTGTATGTGTCTAATTTAAAGATATTTATCCAATTCCTGAAAGAGTTACTTTCAGGAAACAGATTATTTGTTCTAAATTATAAAGATATGCTGAAAAGCAGCCTGGGTAAGTTGTAATAATCTGTTAAGATTTCCTTCTGGAACGCGGAGACGGAGAGAATTTCTTGGAATTGTCTCTTTTTACCTGGGCTTTCCTATTTAAACCTTTTTCAGGGCTATCATCCTCATGCGTTTTTGTCGATGAAGAAACCATGGTATTTATAGTCTGAAGCTCCTCCGCTGTAAGATCACGCCATTCCCCAACGGGAATATCGAGCTGTACGTTCATGATCCTTATGCGTTTAAGAGCTGTAACCTCATAGCCAAGATATTCACACATTCTCCTTATTTGCCTGTTAAGGCCCTGGGTGAGAACTATCCTAAAATCAAATTTTCCTATTTTTTCGACTTCACACTTTTTAGTAACCGTATCAAGAATAGGAATGCCCATGCCCATTCTCTCTATAAAATTTGTAGTTACAGGACGGTCTACGGTAACTATATATTCCTTTCCGTGATTATTGCGGGAGCGTAAGATCTTATTTACTATATCCCCGTCATTAGTGAGAAAGATCAATCCTTCACTGGCTTTGTCCAGCCTGCCTATTGGAAAAATTCTTTTTGGATAATTTATAAAGTCTATGATATTATCCTTTTCAACTCCTGTATCTGTAGTGCAAACGATGCCTACCGGTTTATTAAATGCGATGTAAACGTGCTCTTCGTCTTTATTATCAATAGACTTTCCATCAACTTCTACCAGGTCCCCGGGTGCCACCTTTGTTCCCATCTCAGGTATTTTGCCGTTAATAGTCACCCTCCCTTTTTCTATCAACTTATCTGCTTCACGGCGGGAACAAAATCCTGCTTCGCTTAAATATTTATTGATACGGGTGAGTTGCATAATAGTACTATAAATTAAGGCTGCAAAGATAAAGATTTTACCTGCGAATTAAGCAGGGAATCTTTAAGTTGCAGCCTTAAATTTGTAAATTCAGTATTTACGAAGCCTTGCGATGTTCTGCAGCAACTTCATCTGTATCCTTCCTGTATTTTAGCATGGAGATACCGGCAATAAAAAAGATAAATCCAAGAATTGCCAGCGCCCAGGGGCTGAACATTAATGCTATACTCCCAAAAATGCCTAGTACTCCTAAGACCAGTGCAATTGCACCGCCAATTAACATAATAACTGCCAGGATTTTGATCATAACTTACTTTATTGGTTAAGGGATAAAGTTAGACAATCTATTGAAAAGAGGGCTTCAATTAACATTTTCTAAAGATAATTGCTAAAAATTAAATGGATTATTAGTATCCTTTTACCAGCTAATCATAAAATATTTAATTTTAGCATCGTCTGGAATCTGGGATGCATTAATTCTTGAATCTGTATCAAATCTTAAACT
>DATHWA010000141.1:0-6975 GCA_035461025.1 Gillisia sp.
GATACATGAGTATTGAGATATTTTACTTACCTGGATGCTATCGTTGCTGCGAGGGAGACTATTCCTAAAAATTAAAAAGCCTAGTGCAGTCCCTACTTTAACCATTTAACCACAGAGTGGCACGGAGTTTTTCACGGAGTTTTACAGAGTTGATCGTGAAACGAAGAGGAGCAGAATGAGCGTCCCGTAAGGGATAAGTTTATTTTTGTCTAGTCTCTAGATTCTAGATTCTAGATTCCAGACTCCAGATTCCAGCTTTTCTCTTCTCTTATTTCTAATTCTCGATTTGTTTTTAGCATACCTGGTCTGGTTACTGAACTTAATATGTCCCGTCAGGGACCTACTATGGGTAGATTTGGAATCTAAAGCTGATTTTCGTGCCTTTAGGTACGACATATAATTGCCGGTAAATCCATTGTTCGATTCCATAGGCTGTACCTAACGGCACAGGCATCCTAATCGTTCCTATTTAGCTACCCATAGGTAGTCCCTCTGGGACAAGCAACAAAAAAATATTCTTAATTTAATCAGTTTTTCTAAATGAAAACAAAAAGCTCCTTCCCTTTTTTCAAGGGAAGGTGGCTTGAGCGGAACGAAAGTGCCTTAACAGGGAAATCGTCTTCCCGCTCAAGACGGAAGGGTCCTGGGGGAAGAAAATTAGAGTTTATAAAGTGAATATTAATGGTACGGAGATGTGCCCAGGTCATATTATGAATAATAGAATTAAAATAATAGAACCCTCCCTTTTTTCAAGCCCGATAGTCGGAAGGTGGCTGGATATATCGGAAATATGCTCGTAAACGCATATTCCAGGTCGAAATGTTGATTAAATGATTCCCGGTGAAGAATACGGGTCTTTTATAATGAAAAAAACGTTCAGACAATGAACCAAAAAGTCTAGCCTCTAGATTCTTTTCCCTTACTCACCAGAAAACAGAATACAAATACAAACTTTCACATTTCCTTTATGATAATTCCTACTAAAAAACGTTCTGCTATTGATATCTTAGATATATGAAATATGAAGATGAAATTTAAAGGAAATATTGTTTGGATGTGGATTCTGATCTTTTCAGTAACAGCCTGTTCAAAGGAGGAAAACCCTACTAACCTGCCGGAAGGAGATACAGCCATAACCGCTCAAATCGACAGCGAGCATTGGGAAGCCGTAGAATATGAGTCGGCATTGAGTGTTGTGCCGGGGAAAGGTCAGTTTTTTGAACTTAGTGGTTCGGGAAGCAAGTATAAGCTCAATCTTTCGGTTTTGGAATTTGACAGGGCAACCGGTACCATTTCCGAAGGTATATATGAGGAAACCGAAAATTATTTTCTGAAACTTTTTATAGCAGATGAGGAGGGGAATTATTTAATTGAGTACAAACCAATGCCGGCGGAAGAAGTGGAGGAGGCGCCTGTAAATATTACCATTACAGCTTCTACCAATAGCAGAATTTCCGGAACGTTCACCGGAATAGTCTATAAAACGTCACCAGATCCTGAAGAGGAATACCCTGAGTTCTTAATTATTACGAATGGGGTTTTTAATAATCTCCCATTTGAAACCCATACGATTAATATCCAGTAGATCAGTCTGCTATAAAATCTGAGTATTCCAAAAAGAATCTTTCCAGTGCATCCATTCTGTCAACCATGAATTCCATAACCAATGGCCAATCCTTTCGGTTATGGATGTTAACTTTTTTAAGTTGTGTATAAACTCGCGATATTACTTTTCCTTCGGGTAAGACAACGGATTCTTCATATATGGCATCAGGAAGAAAGTCATTCAGCAAAATGGCCATTAATGATTCCAGTTTTTCAAAATAATAGGCCCTCATTAACTCATCATTGGAAGTAAGGTCCAGGGAAACCAGAGCGTTTTCATTGGTGAAATCAAACTTTAGCTGTACATCCTTTATTTTGGTATTGTAAAGTATCCATTTACGCGGATATTGCTTTCCAAAACCGGTCCAGAACTCCTGTCTTATTTTTTTGGATTCTTCTTTGCTGAACATTTTTAAAGGAAATAAGCAAGGAGGATACCAAAAACGATCACAGCCAATTTGGATGCATTGAAGGTATGATTTTTTGAGGCTTCAAATAAAATTGTCGTGGAGACGTGTAGGAATATTCCAATCACAACAGCGTGAATATAGGTAGAGTATTGAGTTATCCAGTCATTATGAAGCTGTATCCAGCTGCCCAGAGGGGTCATCAACGCAAATATTCCCAGGAATAGAAAAACTTTTGCTTTATTAATTCCTGAATGTATTAAAAATGTTGAAAGTATTGCAGCCACAGGGATCTTATGGATTACGACTCCATAAAGCAAATGATCACTTGTATTAAGGGGGAATCCTTCAAGAAAAGCGTGGATACACAAACTTATAAGTAAGGCAAAAGGAAAAGCCCCTTTATTCCCTTCGTGGTGAATATGCCCATGCTCCACTCCCTTAGATCCAAATTCCAATATTATTTGCAGGAGCAATCCCAGCATGATGAATATACCCACTTTTCCATCTTCCGTTTCATAAACCTCGGGAAGCAATTCAAAAACTGTTACAGAGAGTAGGTAAGCCCCACTAAAGGCAAGTAAAAGTTTGAAGGCTAATGAGGAACCCGGTTTAATGAATAGCGCAATAAGATAGCCCAGGAAAACAGCAAATAAAGGTAAAAAGTAAATCATCTAATGGTTGGTCCTTGTTTGAGGATGGGGGTGTTAGTATTTAGCCAATAATACCACGGAATCTGCCCGGGTCTTTGCTATTATTTGGAGCAAAATTAACGTATTTTTGCCGTAGAATAAATTTTAGCAATGGGAAATAATTTTGAAATGGTCGCCAAGACTCTTTATGGGTTTGAGCCTATCCTGGCAAAGGAACTACGGGCGCTTGGTGCAATGGATATTCAGGAAGGGACGAGGAATGTAAAATTCTCAGGAGATAAAGGCTTTATGTATAAAGCCAATTTAAGTTTGCGTACGGCTATTAAGATCCTGAAACCATTTAAAACCTTTCGGATTTCCAATGAAGAGGATCTTTACCGGGAAGTGAAAAAGATTGCCTGGGAAGAAGAAATGGAACTTAATGATACTCTTGCTATTGATGCAACGGTGCATTCAGAAAAATTTACTCATTCCAAATATATCGCTCAAAAAACCAAAGACGCTATAGTGGACCGGTTTAGGGAGAAATTTGGAGAACGGCCGGATGTAGACCTGGATTTTCCAACTCTGCGTATCAATGTGCATATTGAGAACGACCTGTGTAATCTAAGTTTTGATAGTTCAGGACAGTCCCTTCATAAAAGGGGATATAAAACAGCAACTAACATAGCACCCATTAATGAGGTGCTTGCTGCCGGGTTGTTATTGTTATCCGGCTGGGATGGGCAGTGTGATTTTCTGGATCCTATGTGCGGGAGTGGAACCATACTCATTGAGGCTGCAATGATTGCCTGTAATATTCCGCCAAATCTTAACCGAAAAGAATTTGCTTTTGAGAAGTGGAAAGACTGGGATGTAGATCTGTTTGAAAAAATAGAAGAATCTGTGCTTAAAAAGGTTCGGGATTTTCATTTCAGCATTACCGGTTATGACACGGCACCTTCAGCAGTACAAAAAGCAATAGATAATGTGGAGAACGCAAATCTTTCAGAATTCATCACTGTAAAACAACAGGATTTCTTTGAAAGTGAAAAGGAAAGGGAAAGAAGGCTGCATATGGTTTTTAATCCGCCGTACGGGGAACGTTTGGATGTGGACATGCCTGTATTTTATAAAAAAATAGGGGATACCCTTAAGCAAAGTTATCCAAATACAGAAGCCTGGTTTATTACTTCTAATCTTGACGCTATTAAAAATGTGGGACTAAGACCTACCAGAAAAATCAAATTATATAACGGGGCCCTGGAATCCAAATTTCTGAAATATGATATATATGAAGGCACTAAAAAGCTTCATAAAATCAAAGACACAGATTAGTTTTTTTCCCTTCTGTAGAGAGGGATCAAATAAGAGATATTGTAACTGTAACCCACTCCAATTGAGCTATCATCATAAGTCCTGTTGAAGCCGGGGATGGTAAGGTTATCCAGATTATTTGGACTTGTTTGGGTGATCATCCTTTTTAACTGCACGTTTCCACCAAGATAAAGGTTATGTAGGATTTCCACTTTAAGACCAACTACCAGTTCCACCCAATGAGCTGTTAATCCTGAATTTTCAAAAGGCCCTTCTACAGTATGCGTGGGAAAATATCGGTTTCTTGTATAGATGTCATATTCTTCCAGCGTTTGAGAAAATGTGGCAAAACCATAGCGTAATCCGGTAAAAATAATATTTTCCATTCCTGCCCAGTTATCGTAGGCATTATAATCTGCACCTATCTTAAAGTAACTTCCGTTTGAAGTTACTCGCAGGTTATCTGCTTCAAATGGCAATTGCTCATTCCCCAATTCTGCTGCGAGGTAGTAGTTTTTATATACTCTATAATCGCCCATAATTTCAAGACCACGGTAGTCCTCCTGTAAGAATGTGCGTAAAGGTTTACTAAGATCTACACCCACCCGCAAACCGTAACGTTCCTTGTAATTCACTGTATCAAGAGCAGTTTGAGCCTGCAATAGAGTAGTGAATAAAAGAAGTAAACTAGTGGTAAATATGAATATGTGTTTGTGCTTCATTTTCTATAAAATCTACTTCAATATCATTTTCCAGTACCTCTATTAATTGGACCCAATTATTTTCTTCTGCTTCCAAACTTGCCTGCAGATCCATGTAATTAACTTTATAACTACAAGCCCGGTTAACATAGATCCTGTTGGCGTTATAGGAAAAAGTTATAATATCCCTGTTTGTATTATCCAAAGGCACCTCTTCTTCTCCCGCTGCCGGAAGTACAGGTGCATTAATGGTAAATTCATACCTGGTGATATCAACATCTGTCCTTAGGGGAATACTAATTGTTGACTGATTAGCCCTGTTAACGAAAATTGAATCATAGTCCACGGCTTTTACCCTTAAATTTATCGGAGATTTTGGAACATCTGTTTCTATAACATCAAAGAAAGCAATATTTAAAACAGGGGTTGTGGAGGTAGATTCGGGACATATATCATCACGCTGACATCCCTGACTTATAATTACCAGGCTTATCAACAATAAGCAAATCCCTGTTATACTTATTTTCTTTCTAGGCATACTACATTTTCTACGTGAAAAGTCTGCGGAAACATATCAACGGGTTGAACTCTGGTGACCTTGTAATATTCATCCAGAAGCGCGAGATCGCGTGCCTGAGTTGCTGAATTACAACTTACATAAACAATTCGCTGGGGCAAGATACCAATAATTTGTTCAACTACATCCTTATGCATGCCGTCCCTTGGAGGATCTGTAATGATCACATCCGGCTGGCCATGCTGTTTTATGAATTCTGTGGTGAAAACCTTTCGCATATCACCTGCATAAAACTCTGTATTCTCAATATTATTGGCCCGGGCGTTTTCCTTTGCATCTTCAATGGCAACAGGCACAGCTTCTATTCCCACAACCTTTCGGGCATTTCGCGCCACAAATTGTGCAATTGTCCCGGTGCCGGTATAAAGGTCATATACAAGTTCCTCACCTGTCAATTGGGCAAAATCCCGGGTAATCTTATATAACTCATATGCCTGCTTTGAGTTGGTCTGATAAAAGGACTTTGCATTTATCTTAAATTTTAAACCCTCCATTTCCTCAAATATATGATCGCGGCCTACATAACAAATAACATCCTGGTCATATATCGTGTCATTTCCTTTTCCGTTGATCACGTATTGGAGCGAGGTGATCTCCGGAAATTCTTTAGCCATCGCATCCAATAGGAGGGTTCTTTTTACGGCATCTTCTGCAAAGAATTGTACCACGACCATAAGTTCTTTGGTGGATGTGGTACGTATCATTAAGGTGCGCAACAGGCCATGTTGTTCACGGGTGTTAAAGAACGCAATTTCGTTGGCGATTGCGAATTCCTTTACAAAATTTCTAATGGCATTACTTGGATCTTCCTGGAGATGACATTTTTTTATGTCCAGAATCTTATCCCACATCCCCGGGATATGAAAGCCCAAAGCATTCTTGTCTTCAAATTCCTGGTTGCTTTTTATCTCATCAAGAGTAAGCCAGCGGCTGTCACTAAATGAGAATTCCATTTTATTACGGTAGAAATAGATATCCTCACTGCCTAGAATGGGTGTTACTGGAGGCAGATCAATTTTCCCAATTCGCTGCAGGTTATTCATCACCTCTTCCTGTTTAAAGAAAAGTTGGTGCTCATAGCCCATAAACTGCCATTTGCATCCGCCACAGGTTCCAAAATGCTGACATACAGGCTCCACCCGTCTTTCTGAATATTTATGGATGTTTACCGCGGTACCTTCATAAAAGGATTTTTTCTTCTTAGTGGTTTGCACATCTGCGATATCCCCAGGAACTGCATTGGTAATAAATATGACTTTACCATCCGGTGCTTTTGCGATAGCTTTTCCTTTTGCTCCTGCACCTGTTATCTCCAGTTCCTCGAAGAGGATGTTCTTATTCTTTCTTCCCATACGGCAAAAATAAACTTTTGGGGAGGGAATAGGAATAATTAGGAGGGCAAATTTTTAAGAATTTGTTTACTGTTTTCTGTTCTCCGTTTTCTGTTCGCTGGTTAGCGTTTGGTGTTTGGTGTTTGGTGTTTGTTGTTTGGAGTTTGTTCAGAAGAAAGATTCTCATTTTCTCGAGTCTAATTGTATTTAACAACAGAGTTAGGGGATTTCACCGTGGAGTTGCACGGAGTTTAACTGCAATGCAAACAAAAAATACCTCGGGTTTTTTTGAATAAAACTTTGCGATCTTTGCGTATACCTGAGCGAACTTTGCGTGAAAAAAAGCGGTTAAGGTGCGATCTTTTTTAACCCGTCCAGTCTTTCCACTCTCCACTTTTTTAACCG
>DATHWA010000142.1:0-1579 GCA_035461025.1 Gillisia sp.
TTCCGTCATTGACAACGATCACTTCAAAATTATTGTAGTTCAGGGATAGTAAAGACTGGACATTCGCCTCAATAGTAAGACCTTCATTATAAGCGGGGGCAATAAGTGAGAGCCTTGGAGCCATTTCTGAATTTAATATCATCTGGTAGTTCACAAAGCTGTTTTCCTTTATATATCTACGAAGAGAAAAGATGGAAATTGATCCTAAGATTATATAGGAAGACATTATTGTTAAAGCAAACAACAGCATGAACACATGGTACCAGTTCAGTACTTCAAGCATTGCCATATCTATATCAAACCAGAGCATTGTTCAATTTAGGGTGCTACTTATCAGGATACCTGTGAAGATGCTTACGTCCTGATAATGTAGGAATTGTATAACAAATATAATATAATATATGAAAGATGCGCCTTTAATCGGAAAAAACTAGCGTTTCATCGATATTTTAATATTTAAGAATAGTAAAGTATCCAGATCATCACCATTATACCCATTCCTGCTACAGCGCTAAGAAGAAGAATAAGCAACACATTTTTATTGTAGGAATTTTCCTGGCGGGGTTTGTAAATTTCATCAGAAATTTGCAGAAGCTTGTTTTCACTTTTCATTATATCCAGGGCAGATGTAGCAGATAATTTATGGTAGGTGATCCCGGCTTCCAAATTTATTTTTCTTGAAGAAGTGTTCTGTAAGGATTGCACGGTAAGGAGATGTTGGCTTTGATGAAAAAGAGCAATAAGCCTTAACCCAAACACCACAATGGTATCATTGGAAGATTCCAGAAGGTAACCAAAATCGGGTACCTCATTTATATTGGATTCCTTTATTGATTCCAGAAGGTTTAGTTGTATCCAGTCATTGAGAGGTTCTTTATAATCTTCCAGAAGAGATAAACCTTTTAATCCGGTCAGGTGTAATACTTCTATGAGAGCCACCATTTTTAAAGTGTTATTGGAAGACCTTGTATGTTCCAGAATAACGGGAACAGCTTTTTTAATTTCCATTTCACTCAATTCCTGTATTCCCGCACATTTTATTTCCCATTTCCTGCTTCTTATTTTAGCATAAGAAAGTTGGATTAATCTAAAATCTATATAGCATTTACGTAAATTGAGTGCAATTTCACCGTCATACAATCTGTGAAGTTTTATAAGCTCGGTTAAGAATTGCTCCTTGTACAGTTTTCTTCTCCAGTTTCTTTTAAATAAAGGATCATCCTCAAAAGTTTTTAGAGTAGCCCCATCAAAAGCAATGGCAAAAAGAGTTTTATTGATGTGTGCGGTATTTTTCCTTTTGTAAATCTCTTTTCGAAGTTTTTTTAACCTACTCGTGAGAACGAGTGCGATGAACAGGATTATAGAAAGGGTGAACAGAAGGATTAGGACGATAAGAAATATTTCTATACCCTCCAGGTTCGTTTTAAATTTCCAAAGGCCATTCATCAATTAAACCTGAAAAAGGTGATTATCTGACTGTTGAACCTGTTCCTGTACATTGAAGGAAAATATTCTTCATACTCATACATGAAAACCGGCTGGAGTAGTATATTTTCTGAAATCCTAAAATGATATTGAA
>DATHWA010000143.1:0-2314 GCA_035461025.1 Gillisia sp.
ATGGTCCATCATTTCCTGAAATCCCTCTCTAAGATCTTCTTTCTTATGCGGGTAATATTTATCCAGCAAGTTATTAAGCTCTTCCTGGTGATGTGCACTGTCTCCTTTGAAATCAATATTTTCAAAGAGGCTATGTAACATATTCCCCAAACCGATCCCTTTAGGAATATTCTTGAAGATGAATTCTTCATAACCCTCAGGTTTTCCCGTATTTTCTTTTGGAGTGTACGTACCGTGTAAACTTAAAGCTGAGAAACTGAGTTTGCCGTATAATTTATCTGAAAGGCGAAAATTTTCAGGCTTCTTAACCACTCCCCAGTAATCTGGTAATTTTGGCTGCCCCTTCTGTCGGGATTCCTCCCTTTTTGGTAAAGGTTCTTCCAGGCAAAGATGAGTATCAAAGTCAGCGGTAAATGGCGTGAGACAGGTTATTCCAGCACGTCCTCCGGAAGTCTTAAACAAAAAGCAATTGAATTTAGCTCTGGTAAGTGCTACATAGAGCAGTCTTCTATTTTCCTGCTCCAGCTGTCTCAAGGCTAACTCTTTTTGTTCTTCATCACTTAACCCTCTGCAATAAAATTTGTACTGACCATCGAGGCCATCTTCTCTATATGAATAGGTGCGGATAAAATTTTCTTCCTTTGACTTTAGATCCAAAAAAGGCGCAATGACAATTGGATATTCCAGACCTTTAGCCTTATGGATGGTAACTATTTTCACTGCAGCCTCATCGCTTTCCATCCGTTGTTGATATTCATCTCCTTCCTCCAGTTCACCCGCTATTTGCTTTCCGAGAAAATCATATAAGCCCAGAGGTTTCAATTCTTGCCTGTATTCAGCCTCTTGTAATAGTTCCAAAATCTGGGTAAGATCGGTAAGTATCCTCAAACCATTTTCATTGCTCTTTTCCAGTAGATTTCGCATTACACCAAAATCTTTCATAAACTCTTTCACCATAGGATAGACCCCCGATTTGGTCCATTTTTCCCGGTATACACGGAATATATCCAACAGGTCTTCTTTGCTGATTTCAGCTACTTTTTTTGCGCTGTAACCGGTGAAGGTGTTTAATAAGGCTTTATTGATATTTGCTGTTTTTGTCTCTAAAACTGCCTGTAAAATGTAACGAAGTGATTTCGCCTCCTGGGAGTCTCTGAATACCTGGTTATCATCAATAGTTATTGCATGTATTCCTGCATCTGCAAGCAAACCTTTTATCTGGGCGGCTTCTTTATTAGTACGAACAAGAATTCCTATGTCTGAATTCTTTACATCTTTTCCATTAAGAAGGTAACCGCCTTCTAATATTTCGTGAACCAACTTAGGGATTTTAGGTTTGATCTTAGTCTTTGTTTCTCCATCAAATATTTGTAAAGCCTTTAATTCATAAGCATCTTTTTTTAAACCCGTAGATGAACTATTATGAGCTTCAACTGAAATAAAATTTAGATCCAGACCACTGTTGGCAGTATTAAAAGGATCATCACATCGATTATAAAATTCCTCAATGGCTGTAACATAAGCAGTCGAGGAACGATAGTTCTTATCCATCTTATAATGCCGCTCTACAGGTATTTTACCTTTTGCCTGAAAATAAGTATGAAGATCGGCTTTTCTCCAGGCGTATATTGATTGCTTGGGATCTCCTATATAAAATAAGGTAGTTTCATCACCAAATAATTTGTTATAGATCTCATATTGCAATTTATCTGTATCCTGAAATTCATCTATAAAAACAGCTGAATATTTTTCCTTTAAAGTATTCTTTAGGTCACCAGTATTTTCATCTGTAACAGCGGCGTGCATCCTCGTAATTAATTCATCATACGTTATCAGGTGCTTCTCCTGGAGATAATGATCGATCTTCTTTGTAACTGTTTTAATACAAAGGGAAAAGAGCCAATGGCAGCAGATCTTTTTGTAAGTGAGCAAATTATTTAAAGCTTTTTTATTCTCCGGAAAAAAAGCGTCGCTGATATTTATTTTATAAGCAGTACTTGATGTTAGTATATCACGATATCCGGATAAAGTAGCTGCATGAATAACCATTCTATCTCGCGTAGCAGGACCTACCCCAGTTATCTGTCTTGGTTGAATACTTCTTATCCTATCGAGTATATTTTCTTTTTCACGGTTATAACAATCATTAAAATCATTAATCTTTTTCACGAAAACTTCAACTTTAAAATCTTCTTCGTTTTGGAAGGAATAAGTTTTACCTCCAATAGTTTCCTTTACTACGGCTTCAAAATTTTCAAAGCATATTTCCGGAGTCTCCCTTAGTACCTCTTCCGGAAGAACAGTGATATTTTGC
>DATHWA010000144.1:0-6058 GCA_035461025.1 Gillisia sp.
ACTTTCCACTCTCCAATTATTTTACCCCTACAACCTACAACCGCCACCTGAAAACACCCTATAACACGCCCCAACTATCCACTTTCCTCTCTCCTCTTTCCACTTTTTTCAACCTACAACCTACAACCATTTTCAGCCTACAACCGCCAACTGGTGCTTATAATTTGATGACTGGAATTTGAGACATTGTGGGCTTGTTTTTAGATTAAATGTTCTTCAGTGTTCCATTTATGTTTGTGGATGATTCTTTCGCCGCCTTCTTCCGCTGGTCCAATTCAGATCTCTTTTTTTGAGTAGCTTCCTGTACGTTTCAGCATATGCTGCTGCCATTCTTTCTGCTGAAAAATTCGTGGCTCTTTCTTTTGCTTTTTTTGCGATATCATTTCTGAAGCTTTCATTTTCAATTAGCTGCAGGATCAACTCCCGGGCTTCGGCTTTATTGTCAGGATCAAAGAAAACGGCGGTATCCTGCCATAATTCAGTTAAAGTATCCAGTTCATTTAACACCAGCGCACAACCCGAAGCAGCTGCTTCAAGGATAGCCACACCAAAAGGTTCATATTTAGTTGGGCTCACAAAGATCTTTGCGCGTTGCAGCCATTGTTCAGCTTCTTCCTGTGGCAGTTCTCCAAGAAACTTTACGTTCTCTATAAAAACTTCCTCCCCGGTATTGGGATTTATATTATTTCCAACTACGTATACAGGCCACGGAAGCTCCTTTGCAATCCCGGAAAGCGAACCAAGATTTTTTGCTTCATCCCAGAGCCTGCCCATACACAAAATAAAATCTTCCTTCTCAAAAATTTCTTCTGAGAGCTCCATGTCCTTGCCGTTATAGATTACCCGGGTCTCCGGAGAAATAGAGTGGGCAGCCGCTGCTTTTTTCAGTATCGCTTTTGTAGGAGCCACAACCACATTGGAAGAATTTAAAGATTCGGAAACCAGGCTGGTGTACTTGCCCCACACGGCAGGAGCAGAGGTGCCTTTAACTGCCTGCCACCAGGTTTGTAAACACGAATGAAAGACAGTCACGGTAGGGCAGGACCAGTCCTCATTTCTGTGTGCATAATTATTGAAGTGGAGGATATCCGGCTGGACAGTGTGATAAATTGCGTTCAGCCATTTCTCTGCCTGATCAATATCTTCCCATGGATCCTGCATCCATTCCAGTTTGAAGTCACTTTTATATAGCAAAACATTTTCCAAAGAAGCCGCCTCCTCTTCCTGTTCCTTTGTGGGCCAGGTTCCCATAGCCGCCAGGTGAATGAAAACACCTTCTTGTTTTAGCGCTTTGCACAATTCCATGGAATAGGTCCATACGCCCCCACCTGTATCTGTAGTCATCAAAATTGTAAGTCTGTCTTCCATATATTGTGTGTTATTTTTCTGATTGTTAAATTCTTTTTCAGTTTTACCTGCTCACGTTTCTAGTATCTGTTCTATAATTCCGCACCATTCAATTTCCTTTTGTAATAGTCCATTCGATACTTTCCGCAGTTAATTTCTGTATTTCGATTTTTGTTGCGCTTTTCCTAATGGTGAATATTATTATAGGTGCCTTTAACTCGCATCATAATGCGATAATCAATTACACTTAATTTTTGGGGATTAAATCTGTGGGTAAAAAATAAATTTTGAAAGAAAAAACCCTCTCAAAAATGCTCTTTTAAAACATTAGGGGTGCAGGCGGGGTGGGAACAATGATCCTGCGAGTTTTAATAAGAACTTTGGTCAAAGGTAAATGAGGGTCTTGTGAAATTGTATTAAATATGATTTAAAAAAATCTTAAAGAATTATCATGAACTCCAGGCATTGGCTGTTTAATTTTGAACCTATTGGCAAGTTGATGCTGAGGTTTAGCTGTTTTCTAACTGTTATGGTTATGTGAAAGTTTAGACTTTTTAAAATTTTATATATCTTTAAATGATGCAAAAAGATTGTTTGGAATGCGGGGAAAAGATCGTTGGTCGGGTAGATAAGAAATTCTGCAGCGATTATTGCCGCAATGCATACAACAATAAAATGAACAAGGATAAAACCAACCTTGTGCGCAATATCAATAACCGGTTGAGAAAAAATTACCGGATTCTGGAAGAATTGAATCCGGCAGATAAAACTAAGGCCAGCAAGGCGAAATTGCTGGCCAAAGGCTTTAGTTTTGAATATTTTACAAGTATCTACACCACGAAAACCGGGAATATCTACTATTTTGTATATGATCAGGGCTATCTTGCCCTGGAGGGCGAATATTATGCTTTAGTAAGACGAACCTAACAATGCCAGTTCTGGCTGCGCAAGTCCAGTGCCGCGCAAAGAATATCTTTCCGACTTATTTGTCCTATGAGTTTCCCGTTTTCCACAATAGGAAATCGGCGGCAGTTGTGTTTATAGAACAAGGAAGCACAGTCAAAAATATTCATCTTTTTATCTATCGTCTGCACATTGGTATCCATATAGTTTTCAATTTGCATATCTCCAACCGGCATATTGTAATACCTGCTTTCTGAAATTTGTTTCATACAATCCCCATCAGATATTATACCCACCAGCTCATTGTTCTCGTTCACCACCGGTGCCCCGGAGATTTTATTTTTCATAAGTGCTGCCATGACCTCGATGACCAATTGCTCTTTTCTAAATGTGATAAGGGACCGGGACATGTAATCTTCCACTAAAATTGGTGCACTTTCAATTTTTTCCGGTTCGGCCCTTTTTCCCTGAAAACTTTTAATTCCCATAGCCGTAAGTTTTTGATTTATAGTCCTTTCAATATAATGAATTTTTTTCATTCCCCGACTAAGGCCTATTTTTTCTTTTATTAATCCTAACTTAATTATCTTTAAACCCATTCTATTTTCAATGTTTATGCTGAAAAAATTATCTCCCCTTGCGGTGCTCTTATTACTCCTGCTTACCGTTTGGTACCTCTTCAATTTTTCCCGGCCCTCCTATTCTGAAGATCAGAATATAGCTGAAACTTCTTTTTCCACCACCCGCGCTTTCCAGCATGTTGAGCAAATGTCTAAAGCCCCTCACTTCGTGGGGAGCCCGGACCACAACAGGGTGCGTAACTACATAGTGGATCAATTGCAGGATCTGGGGCTGGAGGTACAAACGCAGAATGGTTATAGTCTCAATAAGAGTGGAGCGCTTAGTTATGCAAGGAATATCCTTGCCCGCATCCCGGGAGATGGCTCAGGTAAAAGCCTGGTGCTTATGTCGCACTATGACAGTGCCGGTCATTCCTCGTTTGGAGCGAGCGATGCTGCCAGTGGAGTAGCTACCATTCTGGAGGGAGTCCGGACTTTCCTTGCAAAAGGAGAACCGCATTCCAATGATATCATCCTGCTTATAACAGATGTAGAGGAAGTAGGCCTGCTTGGTGCAAGGTTGTTTGTTAAGGAACATCCCTGGGCAAAGGAAGCCGGACTGGCACTTAACTTTGAGTCTCGCGGTAGCGGTGGGAACTCATTTATGCTCCTGGAAACAAACAAGGGGAATGCCAATTTGATACGGGGGTTCAAAAACGCTGCACCCGATTTTCCCGTAACCAATTCCCTTGCCTACAGCGTTTATAAGATGTTGCCTAATGATACAGATCTCACGGTCTTAAGGGAACAGGGAAATATCAACGGATTCAATTTCGCCTTTATAGATGATCACTATGACTATCACACAGCCAATGATATCCCGGCTAACCTGGATAAGGAAACTCTTGCGCATCAGGGTAGTTATTTAATGCCTTTGCTGGCATACTTAAAGGATGCAGATCTTACTGCTCTGGATGCAGATGAGGATCTAATTTATTTCACAGTACCTCCCGGAGACCTTATAGCCTATCCTTTTTCCTGGATCATGCCAATGTTATTGGTGGCATTTATTCTTTTCCTTTTAGTAGTGGGCTACGGGATCAGGAAAAAGAAAATCAGCATTAGCGGCATTTTTAAAGGGGCAGTCCCCTATCTTCTCAGTGTGGTAGGAGGCGCTCTACTCGTGTACCTTTTATGGCAATTTGTGATGTTCATCTATCCGGAGTACCTGGAAATGGAACAGGGGTTTACGTATAATGGCTATTATTACATTACCGCGGCCATTTTCATTTCCCTTACTCTCTGTTTTCTCGCCTATAACAGCTTCGGCAAGAAGAATACCGCTGCGGGGAATTTCGTTTTTCCGCTTATGTTCTGGTTGTTGCTTTGTGCTCTTATGGCAATTTACCTTCCCGGGGCGGCGTATTTTATCATTCCGTTCTATTTTGGTTTGCTACAGCTTTGGGTGTTGATAAGGCAAAAAAGGCCCAACCTGTTTTTGATGTTCTTTTTAAGCTTGCCTGCCCTTATCATCTTGCTGCCATTTGTGGTGACTTTCACCGTTGCACTTGGATTAAAGATCCTTTTTGTTACAGCATTATTAACCGCATTTCTATTCACCCTTTTCCTCCCGGTTTTCCAATTTTTTAAGCGGAAAAAAGCAATGGCCCTATTATGTTTCATAATATTTAATGTGGCCTTCATTACCGCTCATTTTAAATCGGCTTTTTCTGAAGAAAGGCAGAAGCCAAACAGCCTTGTGTATTTATATGATGCCAATGAGGGGACCGCGACCTGGAATTCCTATGACAGGCTGGTGGATGACTGGACCGCTGAGTATTTTGGAGAGGATCCTGTAATTGTTTCTGAATCAGAGGAATTCAGTAGTAAATATGGAACCAGGTTTACCTTTAAGACAAAAGCCCCGATTATAGATCTCGCAGAGCCGGGTATTATTTTGAGAAAGGAAGGCAGGGACAGCCTGAGCAAACTCGACCGTTATACATTAAAAATAGCGCCCAATCGCAAGGTTCACAGGATGGAGCTCTATGCGCCACGGGAGCTTAATTTTGAGGAATTTCGGGTGAATAGGCTGGAAGCAGATTCGGTCTACCTTGGGGCAAATCCTTTTCATATCTTCAGCAAAAGATGGCACAACAGGTTGCTTACCTATCACGTGGCAACCCGGGATACGCTTCAGATAGAATTTAGCCTGGACAATGAGAAAACTCCGGAATTCACTTTGTATGAATCCAGTTAAGATCTGCTGGAAAATCATGATCTGGAAGTTCGCCCAAGGGAGAAGCATATGATGCCACGGCCGTTTGTTCTTAATGATGCTGTCATCGTAAAAAAGAATATCAGTCTGGAGGAGAATAACAGGGAAGAGTAGAACCGGAAACGGAATAAAAAATTAGACTATGAATATTTCAATTTTGGGTTGCGGCTGGTTAGGGCTGCCATTGGGTAAAAAGCTGGTGGAGCAGGGGCATGTAGTGAAAGGAAGCACCACAACCCGCGATAAAATGAACAACCTCACTGCCGAAGGAATTACACCGTATGAGATCAAGCTCTATGAAGAAGGCGTACAGGGCGATCTCAGCTCTTTTCTTATGGATGTGGAACTGTTGATCATAGACATCCCGCCCGGCCTTCGCAAAGATCCCGATGCCGATTTTACCGCTAAAATTGGAAGGTTGAAAGCGTATATAGAAAAGTCTGCGGTAAGGCAGGTTATTTTGGTAAGCAGCACTTCAGTATATGAGGACCGGGAAGATTTGCCGGAGTATACAGAAAATGATCCTCCCAACGGCAACGGAGTAAATGCCCTGCAACTCATTGCAGCAGAAAACATTTTGAGGAACAGTGATGAATTCACTACTACCATCATTAGGTTCAGCGGACTCATTGGTCCAGGCAGGCACCCTGTGAAGTTTCTAAGCGGAAGGAAGGATATAAAAGATCCACAAGCGCCGGTGAACCTTATACATCAGGAAGATTGTATAGGGATAATTATCGCACTCATAGAAAAAGAAATGTGGGGGGAGGTCATCAACGCAGCCTACCCTGATCATCCTTCCAAAGAAACCTACTACAGCCGTGTGGCAAGGGAAAAGAACCTTGCAGTGCCGGAATTTGATCCTACTACTGTTTCAAAAGGCAAGATCATTTCATCTGTTGTTCTTAAGGAGAAGCTGGGGTTTGAGTTTGGGAAGGGGATTTATTGAAAAACAAATCGTCAGTTCGAG
>DATHWA010000145.1:0-4705 GCA_035461025.1 Gillisia sp.
ACATTTTAAGGTGGAATCTACGCGGGATAACCGCTCCAAAACCGCTGAATTTGAACAGGGAAACCTGGTAAACGAAGAAGAACTGGAGGAAACTTCCAGACGCCGGGGTACCAAAGTTACCTTTATCCCGGATGAATCTATTTTCAAGAATTTCCGCTACCGCGATGAGTATATTGAAAAAATGCTTAAGAATTATGTCTATCTCAATCCGGGATTGACCATAATTTTCAACGGGGAAAAATTCTATTCAGAAAATGGTTTAAAAGACCTGCTGGGTGATAGTATAAGCAAGGATGATCAATTATATGAGATCATTCACCTGCGGGGAGAAGATATTGAAGTAGCTCTTACGCACAGTAAATCCCAATATTCTGAAGAATATCATTCTTTTGTGAATGGGCAAAATACCTCCCAGGGTGGGACACATCTTGCAGCTTTTAGAGAGGCTCTCGTAAAAACCATTCGGGAATATTACGGGAAGAACTATGAGGCTTCAGATGTAAGAAAGTCGATAGTTTCAGCCATAAGCATAAAGGTTATGGAACCCGTTTTTGAAAGCCAGACAAAAACCAAGCTAGGATCTACAGATATGGGCGGGAACCTTCCAACTGTACGTACATTTATAAACGATTTTCTAAAAACCCAACTGGATAATTATCTTCATAAAAATCCGGAAACGGCAGATAAACTCCAGCGTAAGATCTTACAGGCAGAGCGGGAAAGAAAAGAACTTTCAGGAATAAGAAAACTTGCAAAGGACAGGGCGAAAAAAGCCAGTCTTCACAATAAAAAATTGCGGGATTGCCGTATACATCTGGGAGATAGTAAGAAAGAACGCTATCTTGAGACCACTTTGTTTATTACAGAGGGGGATTCTGCAAGTGGATCTATTACCAAGTCCAGGGATGTGAATACGCAGGCAGTTTTCAGTTTAAAAGGAAAACCTTTAAATAGCTATGGTCTGACTAAAAAGATCGTTTATGAAAACGAAGAATTCAACCTTTTGCAGGCCGCATTAAACATTGAGGAATCAATAGAAGATCTTCGGTATAATAATATAGTGATTGCGACAGATGCAGATGTGGACGGAATGCACATTAGGTTGCTTTTAATTACCTTCTTCCTGCAGTTCTTTCCGGAGCTAATTAAAGAAAATCACCTATATATACTTCAAACTCCGTTATTCCGTGTAAGAAATAAAAAGGAGACCATATATTGTTATAGTGAACTGGAGAGGCAGCAGGCAGTAAATAAACTTTCAGGTAAGGCAGAGATCACCCGTTTCAAGGGGTTAGGGGAGATTTCTCCAGATGAGTTTAAACACTTTATTGGGGAGGACATTCGTCTTGACCCTGTAATGCTGGATAAGGATATGTCTATTGAAGAACTTCTTAGTTTTTATATGGGCAAAAATACGCCGGACAGGCAGGAATTTATAATCGACAATCTTAAAGTAGAACTGGATTTGATCGCTGAGTAGCCTATGAGGTTTAAAAATACTTCCGAAACTAAAATTGTACCATCCATCTATATTTTAATTATAGCTGCTTTCGTTACAAACCTTTTCGTGAATATTGAAATAATGACCACATCAGAAACAGAAAACGCGATGACTTTTAGTCATTTTCTTCCAAATATTCTCCTTATTCTTTTTGGTATCTATTTTCACCGAATTGCACAGTCATTTGATTTTGATAGTGATGGGGAGACGCTCAACTTCAAAAATAACGGAATGTTTTTCTCCAAATTTATGGAGTACCGGGTGAAAAGAGCTGAGTTTCCTAAATCCAAGCTTATTAATTTTGAGGTAAGCGATTATGGTTTTTATGCGAGTTTAAAAATTTATATTACAAGCCGCCGAAAGAAAGGCCCGCGTATGTACAGGTTCAATATTACATTTTTAGGAAAGAAGAAGAAAAGAGGTATGATAGAATCCCTAAGAAAAGTATTGGAAAAAAATAAAGCAGTTACTTAATGGATCTAGATAATCAGGATAATTTACCCGTAAACGGGGAGGAACAACCAAAAGAACAACTTATTCGTGTTACCGGCATGTACAAGGATTGGTTCCTTGATTATGCCTCCTATGTAATTTTGGAACGTGCGGTTCCGGCAGTGGAAGATGGCTTTAAGCCGGTACATCGCCGCATCATGCATTCCATGAAAGATCTTGATGATGGCCGCTACAATAAAGTAGCCAATATTGTAGGACATACTATGCAGTATCACCCTCATGGGGATGCAAGTATTGGGGATGCAATGGTGCAAATAGGTCAAAAAGACCTGCTTATTGATGCCCAGGGTAACTGGGGAAATATTCTCACAGGGGACCGGGCGGCCGCTCCCAGGTATATTGAGGCACGATTATCCAAATTTGCACTGGAAGTTTTATTCAATCAAAAATTAACCGAGTGGCAGCTGTCCTACGATGGCCGTAAAAAGGAACCGGTAAATCTTCCTGTAAGATTTCCGCTTTTGTTGGCCCAGGGAGCTGAAGGTATAGCGGTGGGATTGAGCACCAGGATCCTTCCGCACAATTTCATTGAACTTATAGATGCGTCCATAAGGCACCTTAAAGGGAAAAGCTTTAAACTTTTCCCGGATTTCCCAACTGCAGGAGAGGCAGATGTTACAGATTATAATGACGGTATGCGGGGAGGGAGAGTCCGAATTCGGGCGAAGATCTCTCAATATGACAAGAATACCCTGGCTATTACAGAGATTCCTTACGGCACCACTACCACCACCTTAATTGAATCTATACTTAAAGCAAACGACAAAGGGAAGATCAAGATCAAGAAGATAGAGGATAATACCGCAGAGCATGTGGAGATCCTAATTTATCTTCCTCCTAATATTTCTCCGGACAAAACTATAGATGCCCTCTATGCCTTTACTACCTGCGAGAATTCTATTTCCCCTCTTGGATGTGTTATAATAGATAATAAACCCGTGTTCCTGGGAGTTACAGAAATTTTAAAACGGTCTACGGACCATACTCTTAGCCTGCTGAAACAAGACCTGGAAATAAAACTGGACGAGTTTGAAGAACAGTGGCATTTTGCCTCCCTTGAGCGAATTTTTATTGAAAACAGGATCTACCGGGATATTGAGGAACAGGAAACCTGGGAAGGAGTAATTAAAGCGATAGATGAAGGTTTAAAACCACACGTAAAGCATTTAAAAAGAGCAATTACAGAGGAAGATATCGTACGCCTTACTGAAATAAGGATCAAAAGGATCTCGAAATTCGATATCGACAAGGCGCAGCAAAAGATCGATGCTCTGGAAGATGAAATCGCCAAGGTAAAACATCACCTGGATCACCTTGTAGACTATGCGGTGGCATATTTTGAAAGACTTAAAAAAGAATATGGTGCGGGAAAAGAGCGTAAAACAGATCTTCGCCTGTTTGATGATATTGAGGCGTCCAAAGTTGCAATGCGTAATACCAAGCTTTATGTAAACCGAAATGAAGGATTCATTGGTACCTCGCTCAAAAAGGATGAATTTGTTACAGATTGTTCAGATATCGATGATATTATCGTCTTCACAGGAGACGGGAAAATGATGGTAACTAAAGTTGATGCTAAAACCTTCGTAGGGAAGGACATTATACATGTCGCTGTCTTTAAGAAGAAAGATAAAAGGACTATTTACAACCTTGTTTATAGAGATGGAAAGAACGGGTCTTCTTATATAAAGAGATTTGCCGTGACTTCTATGACGCGTGACAGGGAATATGAAGTAACCCAGGGTAAGAAAGATTCAAAGATCCTTTATTTTTCTGCTAATCCCAATGGCGAAGCTGAAGTTATTACAGTTTACCTGCGACAGGTTGGAAGTATTAAAAAGCTTAGGATTGAAGTTGATTTTGCAGATATGCTCATCAAGGGCCGAAATGTCAAAGGAAACATCGTCACTAAATATGCAGTGAAGAAAATTGAACTTAAGGAAGAAGGGGTGTCAACCCTCAAGCCACGAAGGATTTGGTTTGATGATAGTGTGAAGCGTTTAAATGTTGATGAAAGAGGAGAATTGCTGGGAGAATTTAAAGGAGAAGACCGGTTGCTCATCATCACCCAAAACGGAGTTGCCAAAACAATTAAACCGGAACTTACTACCAGGTTTGATGATGAGATAATAGTACTGGAGAAGTGGGTGCCCAAAAAACCTGTATCGGCAATTTACTGGGAAGCAGAAAAGGAGAGGTATTATGTAAAGCGATTTCTAATTGAAAATCCGGATAAGGAAGAACTCTTTATTGGAGATCATGAGAAGTCATTCCTGGAGTTGGTTTCTACAGATTATATACCCCGCGTAGAGTTGGTTTTTTCCAAAGCCAGAGGTAAAGATCAAAAACCAGGCGAAGAAATTAATCTTGAAGAATTTATTTCGGTAAAAGGGATTAAAGCCCTTGGAAACCAACTAACTTCAGAAAAAATAAAACAAATAAATCTTCTTGACCCCGTACCTTATGAGCCGGAAGAAATTCCAACTGAGGAGTTGGAGGTGAAGGATGAGGAAACGATCCAAATTGAAGGCTACGACATAGCCGGAAGTGAAATAAGGAAAAGTTCGCAGGGAGAAAGTCAGACAAAATTATTTGATGAATAATGGGGTTCTTAAAGGAGTTTAAGGAGTTTGCCGTAAAAGGCAATATGATAGATATGGCGGTGGGTATCATTATAGGTACTGCCTTCAA